>NZ_CATVYQ010000020.1:0-35102 GCF_958348295.1 uncultured Holdemanella sp. | reverse complement strand
TTTTGATAGCTTGAACACCTTCATTATAGAAAGAATGGTGATTATTTTGTATAACATTTTTTTGATACCACCCGCATAGCAGGTGGTTTTGTTGTTTCGTACTTCGTACTCAACCGGCTAAAGCCAAAAGCATAAAGAAAATGGCGAGGATTACTCGCCATATACATGAATTCTATTAATTGCTCTTTCCAATGATAATTGAGCTCTTTTTAGATTCGTGTTTGAATCTTTCTTTTCTAAACGTTCTTTAGCACGTTCCATTGATTTTTTAGCACGCTCAAGATCGATATCTTTTTTCCCCTCGATCGCATCTGCCAAAATCATACCTTCATTTTTATTGAACTGTAAAAAGCCACCAGAAATCGCATAGACCTCTTCTTCGTCATTTTCATTCTTTAAAACAAGTTTACAAGGAACTAAAGATGCAAAGATTGGCATATGATTTGGTAAAATTGTAGTTTCCCCAATCACTGTCTTTGCATGAATGCTCTTAACGTCTTGTTTTAAATATTCGCCTTTAGGTGTTACAACTTTAAAAGCAATCATGACTATTCACCAGCCATTTTTTTAGCTTTTTCCTGTGCTTCTTCAATTGTTCCGACAAACATAAATGCTTGTTCAGGAAGATCATCGAATTCACCAGCTAATAAACGTTCAAAACTACGAATTGTATCTTCCAAAGGTACATATTTTCCAGGAATACCAGAGAATACTTCGGCTACGTTAAATGGTTGTGACAAGAAGTTACGAACACGACGTGCACGGTTTACAACCTTCTTATCTTCTTCACTTAATTCATCCATACCTAAGATGGCAATAATATCTTGAAGATCTTTATATCTCTGTAAGATATTTTGAACGCCACGAGCTACTTTATAGTGTTTTTCACCAACTACTAGTGGATCCAAAATACGTGAACTTGATTCAAGTGGATCTACGGCAGGATAAATACCTAATGCCGCAATATCACGGTCCAATACTGTTTTGGCATCCAAGTGAGAGAATGTTGTTGCTGGAGCTGGGTCCGTTAAGTCATCCGCAGGTACATAAATAGCCTGTACAGAAGTGATAGAACCATCTTTTGTTGATGTGATTCTTTCTTGTAACTGTCCCATTTCTGTAGCTAATGTAGGTTGATATCCTACAGCACTAGGAACACGTCCTAATAAGGCACTTACTTCAGATCCTGCCTGTGTAAAACGGAAGATGTTATCAATAAACAACAATACATCTTGGTGTTCTACATCACGGAAATATTCTGCCATTGTAAGACCTGTTAATCCAACACGCATTCTGGCTCCTGGACTTTCATTCATCTGTCCATAAACCAATACAGTTTTATCTAATACACCACTATCTTTCATCTCGTGATACATATCATTTCCTTCACGAGTTCTTTCGCCTACACCTACTACAACGGATTTACCACCATGCTCTTTGGCAATATTGTGGATCAATTCCTGAATCAATACGGTTTTACCAACACCGGCACCACCAAACAATCCGATCTTACCACCCTTTGCGTAAGGACATAATAAATCGATAACTTTAATACCCGTTTCTAATGGTTCACTTGTCGTACTTTGTTCGTCAAATGCAGGTGCTTTTCTATGAATTGGCATCGTATTCGCATCTACATCTCCTAAACCGTCAATTGGCTTACCTAATACATTAAACATACGACCCAATACATTTTCTCCAACAGGAGCTTGAATTGGCTTTCCTGTATCAATGGCATTCATACCACGTACTAAACCATCTGTACTTCCCATCGCAATACAACGTACTCGATCTGAACCAATATCTTGTTCGACTTCTACAATTAGATTTTCTTCATTTGGGCGTTCAATTTCAATTGCCGTTAATAAATCTGGTAAATTATTCTGTGAAAATTGAATATCAACAACCGGACCAATGATCTCAACGACTTTTCCAATATTTTGACTCATGTTTACCCTCCTTTATGAAAGTGCATTTGCACCACCGACAATTTCAGTGATTTCTTGCGTAATGGCACCTTGACGTACACGGTTATATGCTAGTTCAAGATCATTCTGCAATTCTTCTGCATTGTCAGTTGCACTCTCCATTGCCATTCTTCTAGAAGCTTGTTCACTTGTTTTACTCTCTAAATAACGAGAGTAAAGAATTGATTTTGTCACCATAGGAATCATATTTTGTAACATCGTTTCCTTATCTGGTTCAAAAATCATGTCTGCATGCATACCTGACTTCTTTTCTTCCTGGGGTTTAGAAACAGGTAAAACTGTTTCTAAAGTAGGAACGAATGTCAATGTGTTTTTATAGTGCGTATATAAAATTTGAATTTTTGAAATTTCTTTCTTTTCAAACAAGTCTAATGCATCCTGCATACATTTCGATAAAGCATTATATACATCATCCTCGTCAAGATCACTTAATACATTATTAACGTTGTAGTTTCTTTTTGAAATCCATGCAACGCCACGAACTCCAACCATAACTACATGATCCTTTTCAGAAAACTCGTCTTGTATCATACGATACACGTTTGCGTTATAGCCACCACAAAGTCCCATATCACTTGTGATCACAAAGATAAAGCTTGGCTTTCCTTGATTCTCATTTAAATACATAGAATCATTTCCAGCACTACGAAGTACCATTGTAAAAAGTTCTTGTAAACCTTGTGCATAACTACGGTTTTCTTCCATAATTTGTCTTTGTCTAGTTAATTTACTTGAAGCAATCAGCTGCATTGCTTTTGTGATTTTCTTTGTTGAACTAACGGAACTGATTCGAGCCTGAATAGCTTGTCTACTTTGTGCCATGTTGCGCACCCTTTTCTAGCGCATATTGTTTTGCGTAGGCATCTAAAGCCTTTTTAATATCAGCTTCTAATTCATCGTCAATCGCCTTTTTCATTTCAATCTGATCTAAAACATAAGGATATTCACGATGTACATATTCCAACATTCCCTGTTCAAATTCACCAACTTGATCAACTTCAACTGGTTTTAAATATCTATTTTTTGCAGCATATAAAGATAGTACTTGTTCAGGCACTGTTAATGGTGAATATTGTTTTTGAATCAATAATTGAGTTAATCTTGCACCATGATCCAACACATCTTTTGTACTTGCATCTAAATCTGAACCAAATTTTGCAAAAGATTCCATTTCACGATATTGAGCAAGCTCTAATTTTAATGAGCCAGATACCTGCTTCATAGCTTTTGTCTGTGCAGCACTACCTACACGGCTAACACTTAAACCACTATCTACACTTGGACGAATACCTTCATTAAACATATCTGTCTTTAAGAAGATCTGTCCATCTGTAATTGAAATTACATTTGTAGGAATATAAGCAGAAATATCTCCGGCTTGCGTTTCAATGATTGGTAAAGCGGTTAAAGATCCACCACCATAATTTTCATTTAAACGAGCAGCACGCTCTAATAAACGAGAATGCAAATAGAAGACATCTCCAGGATAGGCTTCACGTCCAGGAGGACGACGAAGAAGTAAAGACAGTGTACGGTAAGCTACGGCGTGTTTTGATAAATCATCATAAACAATTAAAACGTCTTCTCCGTTTTCCATCCATTCTTCACCCATAGCACAACCTGCATATGGTGCAATATATTGTAATGGAGCTGCCTCAGATGCAGTAGCCGCTACAATTGTTGTATATTCCATAGCTCCATGTTGTTTTAATTTTTCAACAATTTGAGCTACAGTACTTGCTTTTTGTCCAATCGCTACATAAATACATTTTACATTTTGACCTTTTTGATTCAAAATCGTATCAATTGCGATGGCTGTTTTACCTGTTTGACGATCCCCAATGATCAACTCACGCTGACCACGTCCAATTGGAATCATAGAGTCAATAATTTTTAAACCCGTTTGTAATGGAACAGAAACACTCTTTCTTGTCATTACACCTGGGGCAACACGTTCTACTGGACGTGTTCTATCTGTCTTGATTTCACCTAAACCATCAATCGGTTGTCCTAATGCGTTGACAACACGACCCATCAAACTATCACCAACTGGAACTTCAATGATGTGACCTGTACGTTTTACAACGTCACCCTCTTTGATATCTGAATTATCACCTAGTAATACGACACCTACTTGTTCGTCTTCTAAGTTCATGACCATACCATATACATCATGAGGAAATAACAACAATTCACTCATCATGGCATTTTTCAATCCATATACCGTTGCGATACCATCTCCAACTGTAAGAATAGTACCACTTTCATTCATTTCAAGATCCTGGTCGATACTTTGAATCTGAGCTTTGATTAATTTTGAAATCTCTGCTGGATTTAAACTCATCATATCACCTGCTTATCTATTAATTGCTTCCTTCATTGCGTCAATCTTCGCAATGACCGTATTATCCATCACTAAATCATTTGCCTGTACTTTAATACCTGCAATCAAAGATGAATCCACTTGTACTTCAAGTTCAAGTGTCTTATTTAATTTTTTCTCTAACATTTCTTTCAATCTTGATAATTGATCTTCACCAAGTTTTGATGCACTTGTCACCTTAACAATTTCAATTCTATGTTTCTTTCGATAACACTCTTCATAGGCATCACTAATCATATCAAGATGTGAAAGTTCATTATGCTCATTTAACACAAGCAAGAAACGAAATACAGTTGTATCTAATTTGGATTCAAAAGCTGTCTGGATGGTTTCCTTTTTCTTTACTCGAGGAATACTTGGATGTGCTAGAATTTGACTCAATTCTGGTACCGAAGTAATCACTTGCGCTACTTGTTTTAGCTCAGACATCCAAGCTATTTCTTGACTTGAATCTTTTGCTAATTCAAATAGAGCCTGGGCATAAGGCGTGTAATCTACCATTGTTTATCGCCTGCCTGTTCAATAAAATCTTCCACAAACTGCTTCTGTGTTTCTTCATCCATTTCTTTTTTGATCAACTGACTCGCTGCACTTAACGCAACATCACTAATTGCTTTTTTCATTTCTTTTTGAGCGTCACGCTTTTGACGTTCAATATCTTCGTTTGCGTTTTTCTTAATACGCAAAGCTTCGTCATTTGCTTCTTTTATAATTTGCTGTTTTTCTTGATCCGCATGTGCTCTAGCTGAAACAAGAATGGTATGAGCTTCTTGCGAAACATTACGCAATTTTTCATCATACTTCTCTTTAACATCTTCAGCCTGCTGTTTAATAGCTACTGAAGAATCAATATTTTCTTGAATTAAATCTTGTCGTTTTTGAATTAAAGTTAGTAATTTATCCCAAAAGAATTTTTTGGCAAACATTACAATCAAAAATGTAGAAATACAAACTAAAACAACATCGGTCAATGAAATTCGCAAATAATTGTCAATATTAAAGTCAATCATTACCGATTCTCCTAATCATTAACCTTTGATGAAAATTAATAAAATCGCAATGATCAACGCATAGATACCAGTTGTTTCGGCTAAGGCGATACCTAATACCATGATTGATTGAATTTTACTTGCTGCATCTGGATTACGACCAACACTTTCTGCACCTTTACTAGCTGCAATACCCTGACCAATACCAGGACCTAAACCAGCGATCATCGCAATACCTGCACCTAAGCAAGCCATACCACGTACGAAAAATTCATTAAACATTTTATTTTCCTCCTATTTATTAATCTTCCTGAATTGCTACTTGTTGTCCTAAGAAAAACGAACTAAGCGTAAAGAAGATATATGTCTGAATTACACCTGAGAATATATCAAAATACATATGTAAGAAAGGCGTTACTAATAAACCTAAAAGTCCTACTGGCATTAACATTTTAATCAATGTATAGACCAACATAGAAATGATATATCCTGCCAAAATATTACCAAATAAACGCATTGTTAATGAGATAGGCAACGCCAACTCTCCTATGACATTCAATGGTGTCAACAAAAACATTGGTTCCGTCAACTCTTTCATACGAGCTAACAATCCACCTTTTTTAATACCATTACCCTGGATCATCAACCACATTGTGACAGCCAATGTCGCATTAAAACTTACATTGCTCGTTGGATTTTGAAGTCCAATCAACCCAATTAAGTTACTTACAATCATCATCACAATCAAAGTACCAAACAATGGAACATACTTCTTTGTTGTTTCCCTTAAGTTATCTTTAATTACGTAAAGTACTAAGTTGTACATCTCCTCACAAATATACACAATCCCTTTGCTAGCTTTTGATGGATCTTGTTCTTCAATTTTCTTTCCTGCAAAATAGAAGAAAAACGCAAAGAAAACACAAATTCCAAGCCAAACAAGAATCGATTGCTGAATCTGTAAAGAGAACTTTCCTATGTGAATGATAATTGCACTTACATCACTCATGGAAATCCTCCTTTTCTTTTAGTGCATATAAAAGAATAGCTCCTTTATTACACATTAGCCCAACAAGAACAGCCAATATAGGCAATTCCATCAATTGGCAAACAACTAAAACTAGACCATACATTAAATATCGTTTCATATATTCTTGTGTACCAATCTTTTTTCCAGCCGCTTCGTCTGTTGGGATATTTAAAGCCATTTGAACAATCTTATGATACCCAACTAAACCTGTCAGACATCCAATCCAAACCGCTATAAATACTTGAATCATTTGAGAATGAAAAATCATTGCACAAGCTATAGAACAAAATAAGCTAAAAACTAAAGTATACCTTTTTATTTTTTTATTCATTTGCTGCATTGTTCTACCTCGATTTTTTAATTAATAAAATCACACTACCAATTATGCTATATAATAAACCAATAATCACAAATAGTGGGGTAGTATGTAACCAACCATCAATATTGTAACCAATCAGGCCAAAGATCAGCATACTCGTGCATAGCATTCCCGAAAAAGCATAAGGTTTCATCAACTATTTTGTACCGAAAATACGATCGCCTGCATCTCCTAAACCAGGAACAATATATCCATGCTCATTTAAATGATCATCTAATGATGCCAAATAAATATCTACATCTGGATGTGCTTCTTCAACAGCTTTCACACCTTCAGGAGCTCCAACCAAACAAACTAATTTAATATTTGTAGCGCCCTGTTTTTTTACCATATCGATAGCCGCCACACTCGATCCACCTGTTGCCAACATTGGATCCACTACAATTGTGATAGCTTCTTCTAAATTCTTTGGATATTTTTCAAAATAAGTGTGTGGTTCTAAAGTTTGTTCATCACGATACATACCAACATGTGCAATTTTAGCGGTTGGAATCAAATCTTGAATTCCATTTACCATACCAAGTCCAGCACGTAAAATTGGCACAATCACCACTTTTTTAGCCAATTCATAGCCAGTATACTCACAAATTGGAGTTTCAATTTCAACTGGATTTAATGGTAAATCACGTGTGATTTCATAAACCATCAAGCCTCCAATTTCATCTAAGTTTTGACGAAAATCTTTCGTCCCCGTATCCTTTTTTCGCATAACTGTTAGTTTATGCTTAATTAAAGGATGATCAATAACTGTTAACATTTAAATTACCTACCTTTATAGTCATAATTATAACATCCTTATCCATAATAGAAAACACTGAAAGAAAGGGTTTTCGCCAAATCTTCCAGTGCTTAATTATATAGATATTCAATTTTTTAATCAGTAAACAATTCTACTCAATTGTCAAAATTTCAAACTGTTTTGCCGCCCTTACATCCACTTTAGAAGGATGTAAGTCCTTTCTAAGTAATACATCCGAAAATGTATCTAAAGCCAAATCTTGCGTATTTGCTTCCTCACTCAAATGTGCCAAGACAATATTCTTTGTCTTCGCATTAATCAAAGAAGTTAAGTTCAAACTTGAATCTTCATTATTCAAATGTCCATTATCACTTAAAATACGCTGTTTTAAAAACATTGGACGATTTGTCTGCATTAAACGATTAACATCATGATTACTTTCAAAAATATAATGATCTGCATTGGCAATATATGGCTTGATTTGATTGGGGACATACCCCGTATCCGTTACATATACTAGCTTTTCACTATCCGACTCAACCACAAAACCAATGGTGTGAGGTGAATCATGTGATAAACCAATAAATTGAACACTCAAATCATTAATAATCATTTTTTGATTTGGGAATACATCATGTTTATCTAAAGCATTCTTTAAATCACAATACGAATATACATCTAAATGTTTGAAATGCTTTAATTGAGAAACATGATCCGAATGTGCATGACTAATCAAAACACCATTTGTATCATCGACGCAAGCTCCAACCTTTTTAAAACTTTCCATTAAATATTTTTTGGTTGAACCACAGTCAATTAATAGCTGTGTATTTCCATGACGAATCAAACAACTATTGCCTTTTGAACCACTGCACAACAAATCAATGCGCATAAATATCATCTCCTGAAGCCTGTAAATTGGTAAAACGTGATATATTCTTTTCAAAAGCCAACTGAATCTTTCCAATACCACCATTACGATGTTTCGCTAAAGACAAATCAACCACTTCTGTTTCTTCCTGAGACTCCTTATCTTTATCATAATAATTACTACGATATAGGAACATAACAATATCGGCATCCTGTTCAATAGATCCAGACTCACGTAAATCCGATAATTGAGGTTCATGATCCGTTCTTTCTTCAACCTTACGTGAAAGCTGAGATAGCGCGATAACCGGACATTCCATTTCTTTAGCTAGAATCTTTAGGTTACGCGAAATATCACTGACCTCTTGTTGACGAGAATCGGCACGCGTTCCTGTAATCAACTGTAAATAGTCAATCACAACTAAAGAAATCGAACCATATTCACTCTTTAATTTACGACACTTCGAGAATATCTGAGACACCTTGATACTACTTGTATCATCAATAAAAATCTTTCTTTCACTCAAGTGAGAACCTGCCTCATATAAACGGGACATCTCTTCATTCGTTAATTTACCACTACGAAGCTTATCTGAATAAACTTGAGATTCCGAACTCATCAAACGTTTCATCATTGAATCACTAGGCATTTCCAGTGAGAATATCGCAACAGCTCCTTCATTACGTTTCGCAACTTGAGCTGCAAAATTTAAAGCCAAGGCACTCTTTCCCATGGCAGGACGAGCTGCAAGAATAATTAGATCCCCACGCTGAAATCCATTTGTCATACGATCCAATAAGACATAACCAGTTTCAATTCCAGTTACTCCCTTCATCGTACGAAGCTCTTTTAATTCATTAATAACACGCGAAACAATTTCTTCACTTGATTCAAATTCACTACCTCTACGATGACGTGTTACATCCATAACCAAACGTTCAGCATCGTCAAGTACTGTATCAATATCTTCTCCAGATGAATATCCTTCTTCACTGATTTGATCTGCAACATAAATCAGTCTTCTTAATTGTGCTTTATTTTTAATTGTTTCAATATATGATCGTGAAGTAGCACTTGAAATTGCTGAATCCGATAAGCGAATAATATAATCCGCTCCTTGACTAGATTCCAACTGATCCGTTTCCTGTAAACGCGTGATGACTGTATTCATATCAATGGGCTGACCATTTTCATGAATCGTACATATCGCTTGATAAATCTGTTGATGAGAAGGTAAATAAAATTCTTCTGCATGTAAATCGAGTTCCTGACAATCCTGAATAACTCTTGGATATACCATCAAAGAACCAAGAACAGATTGTTCTAAGGAAACTGCATTGGGCATTTCACGAGACATACTATGCCTTTTCACTTACATGAACAACAATCTCACCAATTACTTGTCCACGATATAAATCAACTGGAACACGCGTTACTCCCAATGAAGCAATTGATTGTTCTAATTGAAGTTTTCTTTTATCGACACGAATTCCTTTTTTTGCCAATGCCTCAACAATTTGTTTACTAGAAACAGAACCAAAAGTAGCTCCATTTTTACCTGTACTTAATCTAAATTCCAAAGTAATTCCCTTTAAGGTTTCACTCAAAGCCTCAGCCTCTTTTTTTAGTTCAGCTTCATGTTCGGCTCTTTCTTCCATTTGTTGATCTAGAACTTTGGCAGAACCCTTTGTATAGGCAATGGCAGACTTGTTTTTGAACAAGAAGTTTCTTGCATATCCATCACTTACTTCTACTACATCGTCTTTCTTTCCTAATTTACGAATATCTTTAAGCAATATTACTTTCATTGTTTTGTTCCTCCTCTATACATTTTAAGATCATATCCTTCATATGTTGTACGGATACATCTTCTCTTTCTACAGCAGCCGCACTAAAGTGACCACCACCATTTAATTTTTCCATAATCTTTTGAACATTATATGAACCATCACTGCGTGCGCTTACCGCAACCGCATTTGGATTATTCTTTACTTTCGCAATGGTAAAACTAGCTACACATCCTTTTATCAACAATAAGGCCTGCGATACTTGAGCCATCATAGTTTTTTCTAATGTTTCATCTTCAATAGCTGCAATCATAAAATGATTATAATATGGTTTCGCTTGTTGAATTAAAGCATTCTTCATTGAGAAATACAAATAGTCTTCACACAATGCTTTTTCGGCACGCTTAGTATTAGCACCCCAGTTTTGTAAAGCAGCGGCCGCCTCAAATGTACGTGCATCTGTATGCATTTTAAAGCGGTTTGTATCCACTAAAATACCCAAATACATAATAGTAGCTTCCATTTCAAAAATAGGAATATGATCGGGAATATTCTGAAGTAATTCTACAATTAATTCACAAGCAGAACTTGCACTACTTTCAACATAAGTTAATAAAGTATTTTTCACAAATGTATCACTACGCCTATGATGATCAATCACTAGAATACGATTGCATTGTTCTACGAAATCTCTAGCACTCGAAATAGCTGGAATACCATGATCAGCCATAATTAATAAATCTTTATTGAAATCTATGGAAGCCATAGCCTCATCTGGAGTAACCAAATTATGCCTTTCTTGAACAACTGAGCTAAATGAATTCATCACTTCTTGAAGTTGCTCATCTCTAGGTACATCTTTTAAAACAATATATACATCTTTACCTAACGCATGCGCCCAACTAGATAAGGCAAGACAAGCTCCCATACAGTCAAAATCACTCATAACATGTCCTGCAATATAAACACGATTTGATTCCATGATAGCTTCTTGAATTGATTGTGCCATAATACGAACACGTACTTTAGAACGAGTCGAGCTCGTCTCTGAGTTTCCTCCCACAAATTGAACAGTTCCCCCACTCGCACGGATAGCAGCCTGATCACCACCACGACTTTGAGCTAATTCAATCAATTCATTGACCATATCATCTAAAACTGTAAAATCATTCGAGCCATACGCAAAGGCCATACTTAATGTAATAGATACATCTAATTTATTAGCTTCATCTTTGATTAACTGTAAAATCGTAAAATTCTGTTTGCGCACTTGAGTTAAAATCTCTTTATTTAAAATAACCAAGAAACGATCCGAACGTAAACGTCTCACAAACATTTTGTTTTCTTTTGCCCAAGTTACTAAAGAAGTTCTTAAATGCGTATTGATTTGTGCCATGATTTCTTCATTTTCATAAGATTGATATTCCATATAATTATCTAACTGCAACAAACCAACCACAATTTCATTATCAAGATATTGCTGACGCATATTATAATAGTCTGTAATGTCTTTAACATACAATATTTGAGCATCTCTTTTACGTGTAATTTCATAAATACGGCCCTCACTCTTACCAATGACCATATCCACATCATCATCAAATAGAGTACGAATATTACTGATCCAGCTTGTTAATTTACTATTCGTTAATATAATGCCTTTTTCTTTAAAAAAAGGTGATGCCCATGTTACAATATATTCTTCGTTGTAGGTTAAAATACCAACATCGCCAAAATTCAGTGCATCTTTAGCATCTTTTCCTAAAACCCTTGAAATATCTACCTCTGTTTTCATACCATGCTTCTTCAAAGACTTCCAAAAGCCAAAGAAAGCACAGATAAAAATAATCCATATAATCAAAATTGCAACCATGATTATGAATTCTTTTTTCAAAAATAACAATAGCGCTAATATGCAACCTAGTACTAGACCAGTAACGCACAGACTACGCCACTTTTCAAATTGTTTCATATAGAAAACCTCTATTCTTTTCTCAACTGTAAAAGACAGTCTAATTCTCCCATAAGTATCCACAACAAATTAAGCCCAGGTATAAAAGCACCAAAAATAGAAAGGAATGACCATCTCTTTTTTTGATACTTTACACATAAACTCATAAAATAAACAACACCAAAATATAAAAGTAAAGCACAATCCACAAAGAAAATAATTTGTGCTAAATCAACGATCCCCGTTGGACATTCTATCACATTTTGAATAAAAAAGAATGCAATCCACACCACAACAGAACATACTCCAACCCATCTTGGGCTTTGTACCTTCGATAATGGCTGCAATGGAACAATATCCATATGCATACGCATGCATACCATCAATGCGACTAAGTGAATACATAAAGCTTGTAAAAGTCCTAGCATACCTATCATCAAGTATGTGAAAACTTTTAAACTGATAAATGGAATATATTGTGAAATCATGAGGAAATCCTCATAGAAATCAATACCGAACAATGTACTCCATAATAGAATTATGCATAAATTTGCTATTATGGAAAGAATAAAACAAAAAATAAAATTTGTCATATTCTTAAAACGTTTAAAAACCCCTAATCCATAAAAATATCCAATCAACAAAGAAGTCCAACTATAAAACCAGGTTGTAAATCCTCCAAAAACCATCGTCATCAAACCCATGCATATTGTAACCAAAGCTCCCATTTTGACTCCACTCATCGCCGTATAAATTAGCACAGGGAAAGCAAAAATCCAGGAAGCACTGGATTCAATCATTAATGCACTTTGTTGATTTAAAAATAATAAAGCTCCATAAATAGCGCAAACCATAGCACCTTTTGTGATTTGTTTCGTTTTTATCATACGATTATTATATAAAATAAAAAAAAAGACTTCAATATATGAAGTCTAATTAGTCAACCACGTAAGGTAACAAAGCCATTTGACGAGCACGTTTAATAGCTGTTGCTAACATTCTTTGGTATTTTGCACGAGTTCCAGTTACACGTCTAGGAATAATTTTTCCGTTAGCGTTGATGAAACGTTTTAATAATTCTACGTCTTTGTAGTCGATTTCCTTAATTTTGTTCTTAGTGAAGTAACAAACTTTTTTACGACCCATACGTTGTTTTTTAAATGCCATAAGTAAGTCCTTCCTTTCTAGAATGGTAAGTCATCACTAGCAATATCTAGTGAGTCATCTGCATTGAATGTTGAATCAAATGCATTATTTGTATTCTGCGCAGGATTTGAATATGGATTCTGATTATATCCATTCTGCACAGGAGCAGCATATGTATTTTGAGCAAAACCTTGATTCATTCCATAATCTTGGCTTGGAGCTGAATAATTTGATTGAGCATTTTTTGGTTCTAAGAATTGAACACTTTCTGCCACAACCTCTGTAACATATACCCTTTGTCCTTGCTGATTATCATAAGAACGAGTTTGAATACGTCCTTCTAAACCAATCAATGAACCTTTGTGTAAATACTGTGTCATTAAATCAGCTGTTTTATTCCAAGCTACACAGTTAATAAAATCTGCATCTGGCTGTCCTTGTGTTTGAACACGACGACCAACTGCCATTGTGAATGAGCAAACACTTGTTCCGCCTTGCGTTTTACGTAATTCTGGATCACGTGTTAAACGCCCAACTAACACTACTCTATTAATCATATTTTTATTTAACCTCGATTATTTTTCGCTTTCAGTTTTTACAACCATAATACGAATAACATTGTTGCTGATACGAGACAAACGTTGGAATTCGAAAACTCCTGCATTGTTTGCAGTTACATTGATAACTACATAGTGTCCCTTTTTCATGTGATCGATTTCGTAAGCGAATTCTTTCACACCCCAGTCATCTACTTTGTCAATTGAACCACCGTTTTCAGTGATTGTTGCATGTAAACGATCTGAAACTGTTTTGAACGCTGCATCATCTAAAGATGCATTCACAATGTACATAATTTCATATTTTTTCATGTGTACACCTCCCTTTGGTCTTTTTGGCTTCTTACGAAGCAGAGAACAGGCATAAACCTGCCTCGTTATTATAGCAAAAAAAGACTTTGCTTGTAAACCACAAAGTCTAATATTTTTTTAATTGATATTGAGCATTGTAATAAAGCTCATTAAATTTAGTTCCCGCAAACACTTCAAACACATCGCTTAAACCTGAAACCAACTTATAATCATGAATATTCGATAATGGAATCCAATATGATTCTTCATTTATTTCTCCATTAAACACATTCGTTTTATATAAGAACACAATGTGCCTGCAATTATCACTTGTGATAAACTGTTTGGTTCCACAAAGCTCTAATTGATCAACATCCAAACCTGTTTTCTTTTTTACATCACGAATTGCCGATTGTACAAATGATTCTCCAAGTTCAATATGACCACCAGGTAATGTATATCCATTTGGATTTTTACTATTTTGAACCAGCACATTTCCCTTGTCATCTTGAACCATGACCATATTTGTAAGTTCACAGAATTCAGCTTGTTTATTCGCATTCAATCGTCTTCTTTCAAGCGCTAACTTGCCATCCGCAACAATATTACGAATTTCTGTAGAAATACGACGTTCTGGGAAAGCCTTTGAAATATGTTTTTTAGCTTCTAAAGAGAAGTTATCCAAACTGTTTTGGAATTCTTCAATACGTTCGGATAGATCAGGACGTGACAACATCCATTCTTGGAAGGCTTCTTGCGCTTCTTGAACACGCAATTGACTTTCGGCTTCGAAATCCTTCTTGAAAGCTTCCATTTGTGTTTGTATCTTTTGGAATACTTTCTTGCGACGAAGTAAGGCAAGCACAGTAAATACACAGTCAATGACAAATCCAATCGTAAAGGCTGACAAGAAACTCATCAATGCCGTAAGTGGAATATCTAAGACTATATCTTGAATCACAGGATGGACAACATAAACAACTACAATAGACATAATGCCAAATAAAGTGGAATTCAATAAGCATACACGCCCATTGATATTCATAAATCTTTCAGAATAATCCCACCATCTTGTTTTAAATAAGATTTCCATTACCCAACTCGTAATATATTCCAAAGTACTTGTGATAATGACACCCAAAATAAATACAAGTATTGGATAATCTTTCACAAATAATAAAGGATATAAAACCAGTAAAGCACCTACTCCATAGATCGGACAATATGGACCATAAAAGAAGCCTCGGTTAATAAACTTCTTTGCGGGAATTCCACAATATAAATCTTCACACACCCAACCTAAAAAGGCATACAAAATAAAGTAAGCATACGCATATACAAACTCCATTATACACTCGCCTTCATTTCTTCACTTAATTTCGCATTAGCCAACATCAATCGAATACGATTTTCCTGATTTACCTTTGATGCACTTGGATCATAGTCGATTGCAACTATATTGGCTTCTGGATACTCATCCTTAATTTTACGAACCATACCTTTGGCAACAATATGATTTGGTAGACACCCAAATGGCTGTGCACTAATGACATTGGTAACACCACTTTTAATTAACGAAACAACTTCGCCTGTTAAAAGCCAACCTTCACCCATTTTTACACCTGGATCAATAAAGGCTTTTCCATTATCAATGACTTCACTAAAATCATCTGGTGCAATAAATGTACCATCCTTTTTTACCATATCTCTAAATGTTTTCTGCATACGCATAATCACATCTTTGACTATATTATATATATAATGATTTTTGGCATGCATATGATAATATTCATAATCAATAATTGAATTTTCTACACAGTATAACGCAAAATCCATCACGCCTGAAAGTACAGGTTCAAAGCCTTCTTCAATTAAATAATCTTCCAAATGTTGATTTCCTAATGGAGAATATTTCATATAAATTTCTCCAACAATCCCAATACGAATCTTATCTTTAGTTCGATCTTGAGGAATGGCCTTAAACATTTCCAACATCTTTTTATAAATACGCTTTGATTGTTTATAAGAACCGTGCTCAAATGTTGGAATCAATTCATCAATAAATTGATTGACAGCTCTATCTGTAGCTCCTTTTTCAAGTTCATAAGGCTTTACCTGATTACTTAGCCACATTAAGGCATCTCCATATAATGCTCCATAAAGAATGCGAAGAATCAAAGGCATTGTAAATTCAACGCTGCTACCTTTTTCAAGGCCATTCGCATTCGCAGATAAACAAGGAATGTGTTGCCATCCTTCCATAGCCAAAGCCTTTCTTAATAAGGAAAGATAATTACTGGCACGACATCCTCCTGCTGTTTGTGTAATGGCACAGGCTACATGATTCATATCATATTTACCACTTTTTAATGCATCAATCATTTGTCCAATAACCAATAGTGCCGGATAACAAGTATCATTATGTACATGGGCCAAGCCTTCTTCACGTACTTGTTCTCCCTCGTTTGTCAAAACTTCTAATTTATATCCACTTTTCGCAAAGACAGGTGTCAACAAACGAAAGTGAATAGGAAGCATAGAAGGAACTAAAATTGTATAATCCTTCTTCATATCCGAATTAAATAATGTATATTCTAAACTCAATTTTAGGCTCCTTTCTTCTGGGCAATCGCCTCTTTTAACGAACGCAAACGAATTTTAGCTGCGCCTAAATTATCGATTTCATCAATTTTGATTTGTGTATAAAATTTATTTCCATCCTTTAATATATCTCGAACCTCATCACTTGTGATCGCATCAATGCCACATCCAAAACTTACTAATTGAATCAAATTCATATCTTCATTATCGTTTACATAGTGGGCCGCTTGATATAATCTTGCGTGATATGTCCATTGATTTAAAACATTCACTTTATGATTCATTTGACGTGGAACACTTTCTTCACTGACAACCACAAAGCCAAGTTGTGTCAATAATTGGTTCATCTGGTGATTGATTAGAGGATCTAAGTGATATGGTCTTCCACAAAGAACAATAATTGGATGATTGTTTTCACGTGCATACGCAACGGCTTTTCGATGTTCCTTTACTAATTGTTCATGAAAAGCTTCATATTCATTTGTCGCTGCATTTTTCGCGATAATAATATCTTTTTCACTAAAATGAACACCCACCTTTTCAAAGTGCATGCGTATAGCTTTCGCAAAAGTTGCATTGTCATCAAAACTAATAAATGGATATACAATTTTTGTCTTACCAAAATCCATATTGGCCGCAATCACTTCTGGATAGTAGGCAACTAGTGGACAATTATAATGATTATCCGATTGATGTTCATCTACATTATAGGTCATACATGGATAGAAAATCACATCTATACCCTCATTAATCAACTGTTGAATATGTCCATGCACAACTTTGGCAGGAAAACATGCCGTATCACTTGGAATACTTTGTTGTCCTGAATGATACATTTCTTTTGTACTTGGTTTTGACCATACAATTTCATAGCCTAAACTATCAAAGAATCGTGTCCAGAAAGGCAATAAGTCATAGTTATTTAAAACTAAAGGCATACCAATCTTTTTATCATGTCTAAATTTTTTCTTTTGCGCATTCAACATATCCGTTTTGATCTTATATAAATCTGGAAGTTCTTCCTTCTTTGTTTCAACACGATGCACCATCTTATCACATTTGTTTCCGGCAACTAAGCGTGTTCCATCATTAAACGTATTGATTGTCAATGAACAATGGTTGTTGCAGCCTTGGCAAGCCACGGATTGTGATTTATGTGTAAACTTCATTAATTGTTCATAATTCAAAATATTACTTCGAGTACGATGTAATTTTTTGGCATATAAAGCCGCACCATATGCACCCATTAAAGGGGCAATACTTGGTCGAATGACTTCAAGTCCAAGTTCTTGTTCGAAACAACGAAGCACTGAATCATTTTGAAATGTTCCACCCTGCACAACGATATGTTTTCCAATATCATCCTTATTCTTTGCACGAATAACTTTATATAGCGCATTCTTTACAACAGATTTACATAGTCCTGCCGAAATATCTTCAATGCTCGCACCATTCTTTTGAGCTTGTTTAACACCTGAATTCATAAATACGGTACATCGTGTTCCTAAATCCACAGGGTGTTTTGATTTTAATCCTAATTTAGCAAATTCCACGGCATCATATCCAAGTGATTTTGCGAATGTTTCAATAAAAGAACCACATCCACTTGAACAAGCTTCATTCAATACAATATCATCGATGTGTCCATCACGAATTTTAAAACACTTAATATCTTGTCCACCAATATCTAATATATAATCTACATCCGGATTGAAAGATCGAGCAGCCGTATAGTGTGCCATTGTTTCAACAATTCCACCATCTAAATGGAAGGCATGACGCATCAATTCTTCACCATATCCTGTAGCATAGGCTCCATAAATTTTAATATTTGGATTTGTTTCATAGATCTTCTTTAAATCTTCTAATACTACATCTAGTGGATTTCCCTTGTTTGAAGTATATGAATCATATAAAATCGCATCGTTTTTATCAAGTAAAACTAGTTTTGTAGTCGTTGAACCTGAATCGATTCCCAAATAGGCTTTACCATCATAATTCTTTAAATCAGCATACTTTGCATCATGTGATTTATGACGTTCAATAAAATTTTGATAGTCTTCTTCACTTTCAAACAAAGGTTTTGATTCCGTTAATTTAGCAGGTGCATGCACTAAATCTTCTAACGCTTTATATAATTCGTCATATGTAAATTCTTGATCTGCACAAATTGCTGTCCCTAAAGCCACAAAGTTAATAGCTGTTTCAGGACAATTAACTTGTGCATCGCTTAATTTTAAAGTCTCGATAAAACGTTTTCTTAGTCCACTCATAAAGTAAAGTGGACCACCTAAAAACAGGATGTTTCCTTCAATCTTTCTTCCTTGCGCTAGCGAAGTAATAGTTTGATCCACAACTGCTTGAAAAATACTGGCACACAAATCACATTTATCTACACCTTGATTGATTAATGGCTGAATATCTGTTTTCGCAAACACACCACAACGAGATGCGATTGGGTATAAGCGATGATAGTTCAAACTCGCTTCATTCATTTCTTCTAAAGACATATTTAATAAGGTAGACATCTGATCAATAAATGCACCTGTACCACCGGCACAAGTTGAATTCATCCTTTGTTCTACGCTTCCTTGAAAGAAAAGAATTTTTGCGTCTTCTCCACCAAGTTCAATTGCACAATCGGTTTCTGGATATAATTTAGTGACTCCAGTTGCACTTGCGAATACTTCTTGAACAAAAGGCAATTCTCCTTGTTCACATAATCCTAAAGCACCCGATCCACTGATCGCAAATTTAAATGGTTCTTTTGTATATTTCTTTAATTCTACTAATTTATCTAGAGCTTTTTGACGCACTTGCGCCTTGTGTCTTTCATAACTTTTATAACAGATTTGGTTATTTTCATCTAAAACAACTGCTTTGATGGTTGTACTTCCAATGTCGAATCCTATACGATAACCCATAATCTCCTCCATTTTCTTTTTTTTATCAGTATTATTATACTCATTTTTCATTATTTTTCATGTATTCAAATGAAAATAAAGACAACTCACAAAATATGTTCACTTTGTTGTAGATTATTCGTCCTAAAACATATATCATTAAATTAACAAATTGTTTACATATCAAAGATTAAAATTTGATAAAATTAATTTTGGAAAGTTGGTAAATTAAATGAAAAACAAATTAACAAAACTTGAATTCAAATGGATTTGTTACGACATGGGAAACTCTGCCTTTATTTTATTAGTCGCAACGATTCTTCCTATTTATTTTAATTATCTTTCAAGTTCGCAAGGTGTAGCCGAATACAACTACCTAAGTTATTGGAGCTATGCAGCAAGTATTTCGACATTAATTGTTGCACTTGCAGGTCCAATTCTAGGAACACTTGCTGACTATAAAGATCATAAAAAGAAAATCTTCTTAACAACCGCAACGCTTGGAGCATTAGCCCTTGCATGTTTCTGGATTCCAAGTTCTTGGTTTGCATTTCTAGTCCTATTTATTGCTGCCAAAGTTGCCTATTCTTTATCTTTGATTGTATATGACTCCATGCTTACAGACATTACTACTGAAGATAGAATGGATGCCGTGAGTTCAAAAGGATATGCATGGGGATATATTGGTAGCGTTGTTCCATTTATTATCAGTTTAGTCTTTGTATTAATGTATGACAAAATGGGAATAACATTAAAAGCAGCTATGATGATCGCATTTATATTAAATGCCGTATGGTGGATTGCATTTACACTTCCTTTAGTAAAAAGCTACAAACAAAAATTCTATATTGAACCAAAGGCACATCCTGTTTTAGATACATTCGCTCGTTTAAAAAACACTTTAACGAAGGCAAAAGAACAAAAGAAAGTCTTCTTATTCTTATTTGCGTTCTTCTTCTATATTGATGGTGTTTATACAATTATCGATATGGCTACAGCCTACGGAACAAGTTTAGGACTAAATACAACTGGCCTTCTATTAGCTTTATTATTGACGCAAATTGTTGCCTTCCCTGCAAGTTTAACATTCGCTGTATTATCCAAAACAAAAGATACGGCTTCATTAATTAAAATCGCAATCATCGCATACTTCTTAATTTCCTTATTTGCCGTACAATTGGATAAGCAATGGGAATTCTGGGTATTAGCAGTTGCGGTTGGATGTTTCCAAGGTGGTATTCAAGCTTTATCTAGATCATACTTCGCAAAAATCATTCCAGAAAATGCCAGTGGTGAATACTTCGGACTATTTGATATCTGCGGTAAAGGCGCTAGCTTTTTAGGAACTATGTTGATTGGTGTTGTAACACAGATTACGGGTAAACAAAACTTAGGTGTTGCCGCTCTCTCCATCATGTTTGTGATTGGATACCTAATTTTTAATAAAGTATCTAAAATGGACGACTAAAAAAGATTGTACAAGTAACGTACAATCTTTTTTTAATACACTTTCATTATCATATCTTTTAACCCAAGAAAGAAAACCTGTTATTTTTATGATGGAATTACATCAAAAAATAAGTTTCTAACTCAATAAAATAAATACCTTTCCGTATTTTTTAAATATTGTTCTTGCTTATTCGACAAGTTTTCGACATTTGCCCTAAAGTCTGCATAGCCTTAGGTTATATCCAAGTAGTCAATTTCTACACAAATTGTACACAAAGAATTATAAAAACATTATACTTTCACAATATCTCAATTACTTTCAAATATAATAATCGAGATTTTTTAAATATACCCATCCACTTTTGTCTCTAGCTTTTTAAAGTTATAGGCAAGAATGAAAGTGACAAGTATACATACAATTAGATAAATCCAGTCATTTAAATATCGATCAAATAGGTTCATTGAAATTCTTTGTAGGATATAGATTTCAAATACATATTGACCTAAGAAATGAAACAAATCATTTTTAATTTCTTTATATGCACATACATCTACAATGAAGAAACAAAAACAGATTGCGATTACTTCATATGCAAGTATAGATAAAGAAACTAAATACTAAATCAAAGCTAATAGAATCATAAAAATAAAGAATACTGGTTTTTGAATAATGGAACAAACCCGATCTTTATATTTAGATAGAATCATTCCTGCAGGAAAACAAAGAATGATATTGTATCACCATTCTTGACTTTTACTTCTTCTATAAAAATCATATATAGAACAGTGAATGCAACACATGAAGTAATACCGTGTGACTTAAATAGTTTGAACGAAATATAGACAATACTATACATTGCTAGTATCGCAAACACATACCAATTACTATTTCCAATAGAACTTAGTGCAGTGAATGACCATATAATTCTGAATAAGGGATAATCTTTATCTAATAAAAATGACAAAGCCAAATAAATACATAATGCCATACAAAAGTGAATATAAAACTTCAATATTCTTTTTCTAGGCATACCATCAATATATGTATGTCCCTTTCTTTGAATTTGTTCCATTATGCCATATCCAGAATAGAACAAAAATGGTGCAACCATCAATTGTCCAATTCCTAATAGAAGTGGATTCCATGGCATAGTTTCATATTGTCCAAAATGTGATAGAAACACAAACAACACAAAAATTCCATTGATACAAGTTGTCTGTTCCTTACTTAATGCCCTTTTAAAATTCATCATATCTACTCATATCTAAATATTATATATAAGTTCCACTAAATTCGGCCTTTCCTGTACACACAAATTCACTATCATCATATTCATCATCATGTTGTTGAAATCCAGCACCGCCAAGTCCGACAGGCTCTTCAAAGCCACAAGCCTTAAAGAACTCCGCCTGATGTGCGTCTCGCTCTTGCTCAGAATCATGTTCCCAATCAACAAACTCATCCATCGTCATCATTTTCCCTAAATACTCACCAAGATATTCCCCATCTTTATCTTTTACACATACATAGCAGCCTTTACGAAGTTGTGCCCAATAATTTCCATCCCTATCTTTATATACACCACGAGTGAATTTGATTTTACTATTCTCATAATTATAAACAGTTTTTCCATAAGGATCCTCTTTAGATCTTGTATTATAAACAGGAAGATTTACCGTCATTCTATATACACCATCTTTATATGAATTTACCTTTTCAAAGCCATTCTTTTTCTTTTCTTTCTTTGCATTTTGTTCATCAGATACCACTTCTGTATTTTTTGTTTCTGCATATTTATTGTAAATAGTATCCACTGCTTGATATCCACCAAAGGCTGCCACCGAAACAATAGCTACGCCTGCCGCTACTTTCACGCCTATTCCAGCAGCTACTTTGCCTGTAGCAGACACAGTTGCTTGTTTTACTCCTTGTGATGTAACATGCCCCTTTGAATTGACATTATTTTTCTTAACAAGTGAAGCATTATCTTCACGAATTGGATTAGATGTTATTGTATCTGCTTTAACTTTCATTACAACACCATCCGCAAATGCTTTTGCATTGAATGATGGAATTGTCTTCAATTCCTGATCTAACATCCAAGCAAGGAATGGTAATGGTGCAACAGTATAGAAACTCTTGTTTTGACTTCTTAATTCTTCAATCATATCTTTGATAGATAGCTTTGCACGTCGAATCCAGCTTTTAACTGTATTTTCTTCCACTTCCATTTGTTCAGCAATCTCTTTTGTGGTAAGCTGCTGATACATCTGCATCATTAAAGCAAATCTTTGATTATCAGGTAATTTATCCAAACACCCTTTTAAGCCTTCTGCAATCAGTTCTGTATTCATGTTAGCTTCAGGACTAAACACTACAGAATCATCTGCAATAGATTCTTCATAGTTATCTCTGAAGTCTTCACTGTCTAATTCGCTAAATGTATTTGTTTGATAATCTTTATTTTTATGTGCTCTAAAATAATCACGAATTGAATTATTTAGGATTGTATACATCCAAGGCGCAAACTTATCATCATCCTTTAATTGATCTAGCTTTTCAAAAGCTTTTCTCATACTATCCTGAGTAATTGTTTGTGCTTCATCTTGAAATTTATTTGTTGCTCCCAAAGAATAATACGCAATCGTATATGCTTTTGGATATGTTTTACTATAAATCTTTTCAATGGCTGACTCATCTGCAAGTCTAGCCTGTTGTATCCATTCTTTTGGAATATCTGGTAAACTTCTGCTCATAATTTTCCTTTCCCATAAAATTGACCAAATCTTTATGTAACCAAATTATTGTATTAATAATATTTTTAACAAATATCGATTTATCTAATTATTCGTCTTTTTTTGTATACACAATTTATTCAAAGCCAATTCAACCATCACAATAAATAATGAACACATCATTAAACACTCCCATCTCTTTTTACATGTGCTTAAAATTGATTTTACTTGTCCATTCAAAATCTTGACATCTTTTCAAAAAAGAATATAAATTAAAGAATTTCATTTGATGCTTTTAAAAATAGAAATATTCATCCATACATGAAACAGTATATCCTTTATATACAGTGTCATCATCTTCATATCTTGTAAACGGATCTTTAAGCTCTCGTACTTCACAACTATGCTCTTTATTTAATTTCTCAACATCATAATCATACAAGTCAATTGTTAAAGCATTGTGGTCTAAACTGGCATGGTATTCATCCTCATCCCGAATACAAACATACTGACCTTTACTAGTTTTTGCCCATACAGAGCCGTCCGATCCTTTATAGAATTCAAATTCTAAGAAAAATCTGTCCATTATATCTTTGTATGCAATTTCGCCAGATGGATCATTCTTTGATAATGAGTTATAGATTGGAAGATCCTCATACATCTCATATGCTCCTGGCTTATATTCATCTGCATACTCATATGTCACATTCCCTTCTTTAATTGTTTTTGATCCCTGACCACCTTGATTTTGAGAAGTTTCTTGTGATATCTGTTCTTGTTGTGGTTCTGGATTCTTTAATGTGTGTACCATTTCATATACACCAGTAGCAGCCAAAGAAGCAACCGCAACTCCCGCTACCACTTTCCACATGCCACCGGTCATTAACTTAGCAGCTTTTTCATTCACAAACATAACTTTTTTCGTGTAAGTTCCTTTTTCTAAAACTTCATGCTTAGAAGAAGCATTTCTTAGATGATTTCTCTTTGCTTCTTGAACTAATTCATCCTCTGTATTCGTTGTAGCTTTCTTATGAATCTGAGGCTCAATTGTATCTGCTTTAACTTTCATTACAACACCATCCGCAAATGTTTTTGCATTGAATGATGGAATTGTCTTTAATTCCTGATCTAGCATCCAAGCAAGGAATGGTAATGGTGCAACAGTATAGAAACTCTTGTTCTGACTTCTTAATTCTTCAATCATATCTTTGATAGATAGCTTTGCACGTCGAATCCAACTCTTAACTGTATTTTCTTCCACTTCCATTTGTTCAGCAATCTCTTTTGTAGTCAATTGCTGATACATCTGCATCATTAAGGCAAATCTTTGATTGTCAGGTAATTTATCCAAGCACTCTTTTAAGCCTTCTGCAATCAGTTCTGTATTCATGTTAGCTTCAGGACTAAACGCTACAGAATCATCTGCAATAGATTCCTCATAGTTGTCTCTGAAGTCTTCACTATCTAATTCACTAAATGTATTTGTCTGATAATCTTTATTTTTATGTGCTCTAAAATAATCACGAATTGAATTATTTAGGATTGTATACATCCAAGGCGCAAACTTATCATCATCCTTTAATTGATCTAGCTTTTCAAAAGCTTTTCTCATACTATCCTGAGTAATTGTTTGTGCTTCATCTTGAAATTTATTTGTTGCTCCCAAAGAATAATACGCAATCGTATATGCTTTTGGATATGTTTTACTATAAATCTTTTCAATGGCTGACTCATCTGCAAGTCTAGCCTGTTGTATCCATTCTTTTGGAATATCTGGTAAACTTCTGTTCATAACCCTTTTAACCCTTTCCTATATTTTGTGTTTTTTCTTCAGCAATCTGTACAAGTGGCTTTGTAAATTCTACATATTCCTGAAAGATTTTTTGAATTGTTTTGACATCTTCTATATCGAAATATGTCATGTCGTTCTTTGCGGTAATGCTTAGAACATCTTCAATTGTTAGATATTGGTATCCTTCTACAATATAGCCAAACCAGAAATCATCTTCTACAATTCCGGATTGAATTGCTTCTTCAGGGATACCCTTGCAAAATGATTATAGCACCAGATGCACATATCATAAAATATGTATTTGCATCACATTCGGATATGTAAGCTATTGTTCCAGGTGGTGCTTCTTGCCATTTACTTTTCAAGATTCTGATTTTTGCAGACATCGAATCACTCCTCTGATTTTTTCTAGATCTTCATTCGAAATTCTAGTGTCATGATATGTAAGAATTGTATTATGGAATTCATTTTCACTTCTTAAAACAATCCCTGAATCTGTATTCACACTTTCAGAACCCGTAAATACTACATATGGATTTACATAACAGTATAAGCCTTGATCTTTAAGAATAGATGAAAGTAGATATGTCTGAAATTTTGCTTGTTTGACTGGATTTTTGATTGTATTTTCATACGATTCACCAGCTGAACTTATTTTAATCTGTGTCCAAGTTGAATCATTTTCATTTCCAACAATACGACCCTTATAATTTTTGACCTCTCCTAAAAAGATTCCATACTTTGATACAACAAGGGTGTCAATTTCCGTGCGTTTACCATCTTTTTCAAGTGGAATATTATTGTAAGATGTATATTCTGCTGGCAATGAATTTAAAGTATAAGATACAAGCTCCTCTCCATATAAACCTGCAGATATTGTTTTGTATTTTTTCCACAAGACATCACCTATTCCGGCAACGATTATTCCACCTACCGCAAAGATTGGAATAACATGTTCCATTGACTGTCGATAGCTTTGCATGGCATTAAACTGATCATGCCATTCAGAAGTTCCAAGACCAGCTGTAATCTGTGGCTCAAAAATCATCTTAGCTCCGGCATATAAAAATAATCCAAATCCAATAACAAGTAAGATAATTCCCCATGTTTTGTATAAATTTGCCTGTTCTCTTCTTGATTCTAATGAATATTTGTTTGTATTCATATTCCTGTTCTCCTTAATATTATTACTAGACTAAAAATTAACTTTCTTAAAACATCCCATTTCCAAAATTATTAAAATTATTACAACTATTAACGTTATTGTTATTCCATGAATTTCCTTGATCTAGATTATATCCGCCCATTTCAAATGGTGTTACACTTTTTAATGCTTCTCTAGTAGATTCTTCTGCAAATCGTTGTTGCATATAAAGATCATCAAAGCCATGGTTTCCAGATGCAGTTTTTTTATTTGGTCCAAGCAATTCTTTAATAACCAAAACCCAACAAATCAACACAAATAAAGCTACTAAGCAAAAAATTACAGACATAATACATTTCCTCCTCTATTCAGTATAATCCTTATTTTTCGATTCCCCAAATTTCATTATAATCCTCATAAATCACTTTGCGAGGAGTATAAATATTTGCTGGGGCTAGTTCTAATTCTTTTTTATTTCCCTTAATTACTCTACTAAGAGTTTGAAGTAATTGTTCCATACTTTCTCTATTATTTTCATTTTCGTATTGAATACGTTTTATTCTCTTTTGATAACCATTATATTTACGTTCAAGAATTTTCTTAAAAACCTTATCTTCTAATCTCATATAATAAACAACTACATCATCTCCCATTACTTTTAATGTCTTAATAGGGTGCTTAGTATACCATGCATAAGCTTGCCAAGCTGACTTTATATTTTTAACTTTACCTTTTAAACAATAATATACAGTTATAAATAAAGTGCCTAATAATAATCCTAAATTAAATGTCACAAAAACTAATACTATAAATAATGCAATATTCAATAAACTTTTCATACTTATTTCCTCCAATTTCTTTTATTAAGCAATCCACATATCATCTAATTCTTTATATACAACTTTACGTGGTGTATAGAAGTTCGATGGATAGATTTCATATCCTTTTGCTAACAAATCCAACCCTTCACTATGAATTTCTAATATTTCCTTCATCTTTTCCTGATTATCTTTTTTCTCATATTTAACGCGATTCATTCTTTTTTGATATCTATTGTATCTATGTTTCACAATCATTCTAAAAATCAAATCATTTAAATTCATAAACATGCAAACTGCACTATCTATAATCAATCTTATACTCTTGAAAGGATGGGTAATATTCCATACACAAAATCTTATAGCTGATTTGGTAAATTTGATATTACCTTTTAAACAAAAATACAAAACCATGATAATTGCCGCTACTACAACGCCCAATAACCATGCGCCCCATAATGAACCAACTGCAAACAATAAACTCTTCATACTTTTTCCTCCTAGCTTAACGCTTTTTATTTCTTTCACTATACTTAACGGAGTGTTTATTAAAAAAGTTGCAAAATATTTAAAAAAAAATATGAAATTTTTAAAAATATTTTGATTTCTACTCTTTTTACTGGTTTAAGCATTAAAATTATTTCAATTTCATAAATAAGGATTGGAAACCAACCCTTATCTTTTTATTTGTTTTTTCCGACGTTTCATTCCAGTAGAACCAACTAAAGATAAACCAGCTAGACTTGCTAATGCCATATACCCCGATATCGAAGCATCTACTCCTGTATTCACACTATCTTTTTTGTTTTGATTAAAATCTGTAGAAAGCTCTTCTTTATCTCTTTCTTGAGAATTTTGTTTTCGTAAATATGAATTAAGATCTGCCATTGCTTTGTTATACTCATCAACAGCATTATTTAATTCTTCATGTGCTTTCAAATATGAACTTTCTTTTATCTTATAATCTAATTTAACTTCTTCAAGATTTTTCTTTGATATATTCAACACATCGACAGTATGAGCCAACCGCTTATACTTCTGCAGCAAATCTAGATCACTAATTTCACTCAAATCAGCATTTGTTCCATTTGTAAGAACAGTAGCTAATATATTGCGTAGTTTATTAAATTGTTCTTTGTGTTTACTTAACTGATCGACTTTTATTTTACTAGCATCTAAATCATTTTCTAGTATAGCCACATTAGACTCCGCCATCTCTTTTGATTTTTTCAAGTCAAATATCTGAGTTGTTAACTTCGTTACATCTTCAGAAGTACTTCCTACTTGTCCAGAAGTATTTTTATACGCATTAACTTTTTCCAAAAGTATGTCATATTGAAATTGAGCCTCTTTTAAACTCTTCACAGCTTTTTCGGAATCCACTTTTGTTTTATCCACCACTGTTTGAGCATCATCTTGAATTTGTTTAACCTTTTCAAGATTTTCTTTAGTGCTTTCTAAATTTTTTGTTTTTAATTCTAGGTTCACTTTAGCTTCCTTTAAATGAGCTTGTGCTGTTTCAAGAGCTTTTTCAGATTTTGCTTTTTCAGTACTCCAATTGTTGACTGTATGAGTTAATACATCAATCGTTTCAGAAATATGAGTTACATCTTGATTAGCTTTTACAAGGTTATTTTCAGCTTCCGCTTTTGCTATCTTCTTAGCTGTAACTTCAGCCTTTGCTTTTGATAAATTCGCTTCTGCTGTTGCTCTAGCTGTCACTTTTGCTTCAACATTTGCTTCTGCTTCTTTTACAGCCTGTTCTGCTTTTTGGAAGTTTGCTTCCGCTTCAGCTTTTGCAGTATCAACTTCTGTTTTTTCCAAAGTAGCTTTTGTCATTTGCTCATTCAACACTTCTAATGTGCCTTTGCAATTATTCAATAATGCCAACGCAGATTTCAATGCTGCATCATCTTTTTCTGTACCTCCCGTTTGAGCCTTTTTTACAGCTTCTTCAAGGGCGTTGTGCTGGGTTGATACATCTTTTAATCCAGATGCGTAATTGTTTAAAGAAGTTTCGAATTCTTCCAAAGTGATAATACGGTCGTTTTTAGAACCTGTAGCTTCGACTCCATATGCATTTTCACCCCAGTATTGATCAAATTCTTGAATGTCCGTTGAGCCATAACATCCTTCTTCTATATGTGCATATCCTGTATAATCATAAGCTTTACTTATAATATTTTTATAATGTCCAACCTTATGGAAGTCTGTGATTCCATTTTGGTACCACGACTTTTCAAGATTATACCAAACTGTAAAAGGACTCGCCTTTGATTCTGCTTCGCCATAACCCCACGCTGCATTTTCACCTGTGTTGTATACGCCTGAGTGAGCTACATTTCCAATTTCAGCTGTATCTCTTTGCCAATTGGCATTTACCTGTGATATAGCCATCAGTACCATACTTACTTTTAATTCAGGCAACCCTTCAGAAACACGGATCTTATTGAATTCTTTCAGATAAGAAATTGAATTGATCACATTATCTAAAGATGTTGCATCATCTGTAGCACCAATGTTTGTGTGACCATTCAATTTCCCACGAGGATTCTTAATGATATCTGTTGCAGCAATTGCTCCAATAGAATCATAGTATCCTTGAATACCCTGATTTAACTGAGATAGCTGGCCAGCATGTGCCTTTTCATAATCAGCCAAATTTTTCTGAGCCAGTTCTAAAGGTGTCAATGTTGAATCATAATCTGATTTTGCTTTGTCGTAAATATTTTGAGCATTAGCCACATCTTTTTCAGCAACAGTAATACGATTCTTCAAGTCATTGATTTCATCTTCTTTTATTCCTGCCATTTTAACAGCTTCATCCAAAGCCTTCTGGGCTTCGTCTTTCGTTGTTTCAGCTTCCGCTACTTTTGCATTTGCTTCATCCAATGCAGTAACGCTTGTATCGTATTCCGCCTGCTTTTCAGCTTGTACAGATTCAGCAGTCACTAAGTTTGTTTTAGCGGTTTCTAAGTCCGATGTTTTAGCAATCACGTTGTTTTTAGCAGATTCAAGATTTACTTTAGCCTGTTCTAGTCTTTCTAAACACTTATTATATTCATTTTCATCTGTAAACTTAGATAAGTTGTTTTGAGCGGTTATAACTTCTCCTTCAGCACTCTTTACATCAGCATTTGCACGTTCTAATGCTTCTGTCGCCATTTGAAGTCCAGATTGTGCTGTTTCAACACCCTCTTTTGCGGTTTCCAGCTCAAGTTCCTTTTCAGCTAAAATTTGTTTAACTGATTCAACACTCGCTGAAGCCTCATTCAATGTTTTTGTGGCTTTGTTAACTTCAGATTCCAATTCTGAGTAATCTTTAACTCCGAATGATTCCAAACATGTTTTTAAATCCGCCAGTTCTTTTTGTTTGGTTTCTAAATCACTTTGAGCTGTTTTCAAATCTTCAGAAGCTTTTTCAGATATAGATTTTTGAGTATCTAACTCTTTATTCGTTTTACTGATTTCATTTTCTAACTTGGCAATCTCATCAATGATTGGTTGAAATCTTAAATCAATTTCTCTATTAATTTCATCAAACTCTACTTTTGATTTAAAATTCGTTTCATCATAATGATTTTGATTCATCTCGACATCTTTTTTTGCCATACTCAATGTGCCTTTTGCAGTATCTTCTTTCAATTTAGCTTCAAACACTTTCCCTTGTATTTCATGGATTCTATTTTCTAATTCCGCTTGTTTAGTAAATATTTTTTGATCATCCTTTTTTAATTCAAAAGATACTTGTCCTTCATTCGCAAAGACTTTCACAATACTTGATGTAACACCAGTAATAGCCGTTACACCTACCAACGTAGATTTAACTAATTTGTTTTTTTTCATATATTTAACCTTTCTGTCTATTCATGACTTTCCGCATTTTGTTCTATCGGATGCAAAACCGATATAATTCTTACCTCCTTTCACTTTATCTAACGAAGTTAAAAACAAAATAGTTGCAAATAGGGTCACATTTTTTATTAATTCAGTTCTAAAACCACAAAAGGTATAATGAGTGTAATGATTAGTGTTTTTATGTGTTTCATAAAAAAAAAGAACCTCCCTGTGTTTCTTGTATACAACAAGCCACAGAAAGGCTGATTATCTTATTTTGGTAGAGAATCCATCCATGCTTTTAAATCAGGAGGTAATTTATTTGGAGATTCCACGTATAACGCCATAGCATCAGCAAATGTCTCATGATACGAACTCATACAATGCTCGAAAGAATTTGACTCTGAAACAGCTTCACATACCGCATTTTGATTGGAAATTAAAACATCTGGTGGAATTATATCTTGATGATTTTGATTGAATGTTATAAAAAAATTATAGTCATAAATATGTCCAAACTCATGCTCCAAAATACTAGAAGTTGCATGTGAAGTTGTATAAACTGTCATATCAGGAAAGAAAGAACATCCCATAACATCTTTATCACGCTCAAAGTTATCTATTAAATATTGCTGCGACGTTAAAGTAATACTAGATGCATTTTTGTATAACCACTTCGGAGTGTTGTCTAAAGTTTCTTTAAAAGAAGCAACGGTTATATTTAATACATCTGCATTAGAGTCTATATAAATAGGCGGGTAGTCTTTATATTGGATGTTGGCGGGACCTGAATATTTTTCAAAAAGCCAATCTTGTTTCAGTTTTTCCTGCAACATTTGATCTGTTTTTAATTTACACATGATGATTTTATATCCGCCAAAGATAAAAACAAATATTGAAAGAAATATAATTCCTGTTTTCAATTTCCGCTTAGATGCGTGTTTATATGTGATAGCCATAGCAACTAAAAATAAAATCATTCCTATAATCAATATATAAGTAGCTTGGTAATAGTCTGCATAATGAAACATCTTTGAATTCCTCCATAACTCTTTCATTGATTAAGCTCACATCTGATGGTGTGAGCTTTTCTAGATCATTAAAAATCTTTATATATCACAAACACAATTTATTATCATTTCATAACATAAGTGTTTACAAACCATTTTAGTATTGAACATACATTTATCACTATGCTTATTCAAAATTCACACGTGCTTTCTTCTTAGGCATTCAAAAACAATTTTTCAACTTTATGTAAATCATCTATGGTAACAATTGACTTATTCTTTGACATAATTTTCTTATATAGATTCTCCTGATTATCAAAAACAATCTCAGAATCTGTCGAAACACTCTTAGCTCCGACAATCACTACATAAGGATTAATCCAACAGTGAATCCCATGTTCCTTTAACATTGAGGACAACAAATATGTTTGAAATTTTACCTGCTTAACAGGATTTCTCATTTTATTTTCATATACACGTCCACCAGAACTCTTCTTTTTTTGTATCCAATTCTCATCAGTCACTTTTCCAATAATATCGCCCTGATAATTTTTGGTTTCAACTATAAATAATCCATATTTAGAAATAATCAATGAATCGATTTCAGCTTGTTTACCATTATAGTTGATTGGAATATTATTAATAACTGTATATTCATCAGGTAATAAATCCAAAGTATTTGATACAATCTCTTCTCCTAACAATCCCGTAGATATTATTTTATATCTTTTCCAATTGATTGTTCCAATAACTCCTGAAATTCCAAATAAAAGCCAGGGCACAATGCAATACGCTATATTAAAAAATATACCACATATCGCAAACCACACGAAAGCCACAATACAAATACAGAGACAAATCATACTATTGGTCTTGTATTGATTTGATTTTTCTTCTCTTTCTTGATCTGTTATTTTATATGATTTTGCCATACCTTACTTCCTTCTATACATAAAATAATAATTATTCTACTTTTTAATAATACGCCAACAATCCATTACATAATTGCGTATATCTCTCATATTCTTTATATCTCAGAAAATATATAGGATCATCTTTAAAATCTTTACTATTTCTATCAATTTCAAGATTTGCAATCTGATTATCCTCAACCACGTTAAATTCACAAGCTTCTTTAAATTTGTTCACGTCATAGTAATCTGTATACAGAATTGGCTTTTTTTCTACCTTTTTAAAATATTCTGCTGTTTTATCAGCAATCTTTACATAGTAGCGAGAATCTCCATTATCTGCATTTCCAATCGCTACCCAAACACAACCATCATCTTCATTATTGTCAACAGCATAAGCAACTATACCGTATATTCGACCTTTTGACCCACCTGTCTCGCTATCACCTACAAGCGCGTACATACTCATCAGTACATCTTGATTGCCATCATCATAAGGCGTATCATACATCATAAAATCTGTTGAGTGCATCAAACTATAATCGGTAATTTCATATGCAATCGGTGTTTTAGAACATGTCCACGTTCTTTTTCCATCTGTAACTTCATCAAGTGTACTTGATTGACCCTGTTGTACATGTTCATCATTTTTTGTAATCCAATGTTTAACGCCCTGAAAACCTACTGTCAAAGAAATGACAGCTACTATAATAACGACAATAGCTTTTGGTGTGCCTAAAGTTGGAATCCATCTTGTGAAATGTTTATTTGTAATTTTGCCACCTTTTAAAGCATTATCCATTTTTATATTCTTTGATGTTGTTTCACTCTTATCTATATTTGTATGTTTCTTTTTTTTCGGTTTAATAGTAGAGGCTTTAACTTCGACAACAATCTGCGAAGCGAATTTTTTAGCATCCATTTGTGGAGCTTCTTTTGCAGCTTCCTGCAATACCCATACAAGAGCCGGAATCGGCAATACAGAGTAGAAACTTTTGTTTTCTTTTCGGAGCTGAATAATCTGATTTTCAATCGATTCTTTTCCACGTTTTAACCAAGATTTGATAGTGCTCGTCTTGGCATCCATAGCTTCAGACATTTCATCAATCGTCAAACCTTGAAAATAATACATAATCAAAGCTTCTTTCTGACTTTCTGGAAGCTTCTGTAAACAGTCGTTCAACCCTCTTTTTATTTCTTCTTTATTAGCGACAGCGTCTGGATTGAATTCCATGTTTTCATTTTCGATTGTTTCCTCGAAGGAATCTCTGAATTCCTCACTGGCATTATCCTCGTACAAATCGTGTATATGTCTTTTCGATATATTCTTGTACTCCTTAGAATCAAAGAAATCTAAGCAACGATTTTTTAAACTTGTATAAAACCAAGGCGCAAACTTGTCATTATCCCTTAAAAGATCAATCTTTTTGAATGCATTTTGAAACGTATCCTGCGTGATTGTTTTTGCATTCTCCTTGAACCTTTCATCAGCACCAAGGATGTAATAAGCCGATGCGTAGGCTTTTTTATTTAACTTTTCATAAATCTGAGCAATCGCAACTTCATCGTTTTGTCTTGCTCTTTGTACTAGACTCGGTTCGATATCTGGTAATTTTGGCATAATAACCCCAATGTCATTAAGTTAAGAAATGGCATCTTTTAAGAGGAACACAAAAAATGTGCTCCTTTTTTTATAGAAAATTTGAATTTTTTTGTTGACATACAGATTGAAATGTGTGGCCTATTATCATTTCTGATAATAGGCCAATTGTTTATAGGTATATGTTTTT
>NZ_CATVYQ010000019.1:0-35769 GCF_958348295.1 uncultured Holdemanella sp. | reverse complement strand
TTATATCCCCTTTTAAAACGACTTGTTCTTTCTATGTAAAAATAACATTTTGAAGAATAACCAGACACTCATACCAATCGCAATAATATACCCAATAAATCCAATGGCAGGTATTCCCATGATCATAGGCTTCATCTTTGTAGTACAAATTAAACTTGATCCAACAACTAATGCCGCAATCAACACGCATACAATCAATCGATTCACCATCTGATCTATTTTAGCTAATGGAGCTTGTGATCCCATTAAATTCAAGTTCACTTTTATCTGTCCTCTTTGAACCATTCTTAAAACATCACTTGCCTGTACTGGAATATCAATAGAATGTGATAATGCATCTACACTACGTTTTATACCTGATTTGATTTCTTTTTCCCAATCAATCTGCGTCAAACTTGACTTATGACTCATGGCAATCTTCATCGTATTCATATTTGGATCTAAAGCCGTTAATGTTCCTTCAATTGTCATCATCGAACGAGCTAACATACTGATTCCTTTTGGCAAAGAAATAGAGTATACGTGGCAAATTGAAAACATGTCCTGCACAAGTTTTGCGACATCAATTTCGGCATAAGGTACACTCAAATATTGATTCATAAACTTTTCCATGTCGTTACAAAAAGCAGAATAATCAATTTCTTTCTTGCAGTCTCCAATTATCAAAATACAATCCACTAGTTTTTGAGTATCTTTTAAGGCAATAGCACGAACGGCAGATTTCATGGTTTCTCTTTCGTTCACATCCAACAGACCCATCATACCAAAATCAATCCAAACGATTTGATTATCACGAATTCTTAGATTTCCTGAATGTGGATCCGCATGAAAGAATCCATTTTCAACAATCTGCGATATATAATTAAATGCCAATTTATCGGCAATTTCACTTCGATTATAGCCTAGTTCATCTAATTTTTTTGAATCCGTGATTTCAACACCATCTACATATTCCATCACAAGAATATTTTTCCTAGTATATTCATCATAAATTCTAGGTGCATCAATAAATTTACAATCTTTATATTCATCCTTAAATCGTTTCGCATACTGTGCTTCAATCGTAAAATCCATTTCTTGTTTGGCCGTGTACCAAAATTCATCGATAACCATATCTAGGTCTACTACACTTGAAACAATATCGGATAGATTTAATATTTTTACAGCTTTTCTTAATAATGCGACATCACGTTCCATCCACTCATAAATTTTTGGTCGTTGAATCTTTAAAACAACTCTTTCTTTTGTCTTTAGAGTTGCCGCATGTACTTGTGCTATGGATGCTGAACCAAGACAGACTTCATCAATACTTTCAAATTCTTCATCAAACAAATCACCATATGTATCTTGAATAATTTGTTCAACCATCGAAAAAGGCATAGGTGTTACATGAGAGCGAAGCTTCATCAATTCTTTGCAATAGCGCTGAGAAAATAAATCCTGTCTTGTTGACATGATTTGGCCAATTTTGACAAATGTCGGCCCTAAATCTTCAAGAATCATACGAAACTTAACGGGATCCATTCCCTTTTGAAGGTGGTGTTTTCTAAGTATTGATACAATCTGGGCAAATCTAGCACTTGTTGACATCGTTTTTGTATCACTCATTTTTTCACATCCTGTCTTCTATGTAAAGGTGTATTGGTCACTTTACTCTTTTTTAATACCTTACGTGTATTGGATTTCTTTTTATCTTCCACAAGAATCATTTTCAACAAACGACTCCAATCTTTATTATTTTTCATAACAGTATTTTAACATACTTGTTAAAAATCAAAAAGAAACAGTATAAACTGTTCCTTAATAGTAATCATCGACCAATGTAATTTTATCTTTTAAAGCCTTACCATAACGAATACTTATATGAATTTCATTATTTTTCGCATAATATTCATCATATGACTTTGTTCGAAATGTTTTAAATATTATTTGAAAATCCTTTGACATCTCATAATCATCCATCTGCAAATCCAATTGATCTTCATCCTGTACAATATGAAGCATTTTAGGATATGTAATTACCAACACATCATCTTGCAGCTTATCATCTTCGACCATTTCATCCACAACGACACGCACATCGCCTACAGAACTTAAATACGTCTTTGTATATAAGCGAGCGCTATTTGGCATTGAAGTTGTCATTGTCTGTGTTTCTTGAGATAAATCCATTTGATGGGGACTAATTTGACTGAATTCATATACAAAGGTTCCAACACCAAACACAAATAATAAGATTGAAGCAACGAGTAATACACCTAATTTACGCATTTGTATCCACCTTCTTTGGCCATGCACGAAATAACATCAATAGAATAGCCAAGCTTCCTAGTACAAAGGCAATATCTATACAATAGAGTCCTAAACTGGTTGTGGCATACATCATACTTACATAAATCATCACAACAAAACCGATACCACTACCAATCAATATGCATGAAACTGGAATCATTGCAAAAACAAGTATCACCTTTAATATATCCGATTCAACATGATGCACTTTTCTTTCATGATATAATGGGCGATCTGGTGTTGGAGGCAAATCATTCGATTTGATATTGTCATTCCACGTTTCCTTAATATCATCCATCACACCTACATGATTTGCATGTAAACGATAGCGTTCTACTCTTTTGGCCATGACCTTCACAAAGAAATAAATCGCAATACATACGTATAGAAGACGACATAAACTTAACATAAAGTCTGTAATCGCATAGAATCCTGCAAAGAAAGAGAAAATCATAGACAACACGATTCGACATAATAGATCTACCACAATCAGTTTTCCAATCCACAAAATCAATACAAGTACAAATGCATCGAATATGATGTGGAAGATTTCATTCATCGAAAAATTTCCTAGTTTAGAAAACATTCCCTCCAATTTTGCATATACCTTATCAATTGTTTTATCAGCTTTACTTGATAACGGATCCATCGAATCTGTATTGATTTTATAGGCAGACAAAATCTCTTTAGCCAATTCATCCACATCTCCAAAGCCGGCTACGGCCTCTTCTTCTGATACGCCACTTGCGATCTTGTCATCAATATAGGTTCCATATTCTAGGATAATATCTTCTTTTTCTTTATCATTGATCAATGATAATTTTTGATTCAAAAGATCTAAAAATTCACTTTTTAACATTTTATTTCACTCCCTTCAAATATGTATTTACACTCTCTGAAAAATTGGTCCATTCTTCTAATAAAGCCTCATATCTTGCAAGTCCTAGACTTGTGATATGATAATATTTTCTTGGAGGGCCTTCTGTTGATTCTTTTAAATAAGATTCTAATAAATGATCATTCGATAAACGCTTCAGTAAAGGATAAATCGTTCCTTCATTAACTTGAATCACTTCATTAATTCTAGATACAAGTTGATATCCATATAGATCATCGGCCACAATCGCCTTTAATACGATCAATTCTAAAACACCTTTTTTAAATTGAGTATTCATGTGCTACACCCTTACTCTTTCCTATCAAAGATGGTTGAAACACATCCACATACATCTTTTCTAAAGTTGATAACGAAATTTGACGAATCGATTGTACATATTTAAAATCTGAGTTCAAAATCTTATTTTTATATTTAAGTTTCATTTCGTATGCCTCATTATACTCAATAGCACCTATACCAATCACTTGAACACACATAAATAATTTTAAAGCTTTATTTAATCCCATCACTTTCCCATTACGAATCCATCCGCAAAAATAAACAGGAATATTTTGGAAAGAATATCCAGATATATGATCAATAGAAATCACTGGAAGATTATATTTTTTGCCTAAACACTGCGCATATTCTTTTGTTGCCCCATGTTTAGAGCAATATATAACAGCTCTTGGTTGCATATTATCACCTCTTCGCTATTATGATATACACACTACCTTGGATTGTCAAGTACTGTGTAATATGTATTTAATTTAGATGAATTTAACATTTAATATTCACTTTATTTTAAAATATCCATCTGTTAAATATTGTAGTAGAATATAAGTGATAAATTTCTTTTATATAAAGTTTTAAAGCAAACATCACAATGAACGCAACACTTTATATTTATTCAATAATATAAATATATCGCATAGCTTATAAGATGTTTATATTGAATCTAATCGTACAATAATAGGTATAAATATATTCGATCAATTTAACAAATTAATCATTGACACCCAATTACGGTTTTGCTAAGATAGGTTTACCTTAACGGATATGTTAAGTAATCAGTTAACTCGGTCTTAGTCGGAACCCCCAGTATAAGGGATTAGGTTGTGACTAAGGCCTTTTTTCATTTGGAAAGGATATAAAAAATGAATCATAACGATGGAATTAAAACAGCTATTCTTGTTGATGGTGGTTTTTACAGAAGAAGAGCTTATGCATGTCTAGGTGACTTAACCCCAAAAGAAAGAGCTGATGAATTAGATGTATATTGTAGAAGACATTTAACTGAACGTATCAATGGAGAAAAAGTAAATCATTCACTATATAGAATATTCTATTACGACTGTGAACCTGTGGATAAAACAATATATAATCCATTTGCGAAATCAAATGTAAATTTAGGTAAGTCTCCAACTTATGAATGGACAAATGCCTTCTTTGAAGAACTAAAGAAAAAACGTAAATTTGCGATTCGATTAGGACAACTTGCTGTTCAACAAGCAAACTATAATCTTTCCCAAAAAGCTTTTAAAAAGTTGTGTAACGGTACTCTTAATTTTTCTGATTTATCTGAATCAGATATAATCCTAAATATTGACCAAAAAGGAGTTGATATGAAAATTGGTTTAGTGACTTCATCTGAATTCTCATGGTTAACCTTTTTCGCTACAAGGGTACTATCACTGATTTTAAAGTATACTAGAATTCCTTGTCCATGAGATCTCCCAGGGTAAGATATGAGCCCTATTTCTTTCACAACGCCTTGATTTACTGTCTTGGTTTTACGTTTACCCTTTGGACTTCGATTTGATTCGCAATCTCATCCACCATTTAGCCTCATCAAGTTTCTATGCGTACGCTCGAAAGAATCGTTACACCACTTCATCCACCCATGACATCACTGTCAACGGCTTGTGGTTCACTACACTTGGCGGTAACTACCCGTGGTTGGTTTATCTCCAACTGGACTCATGCCATGCCTGGCACACGAAGTAAATCCCCTTTGTTTAAAGGGGATTTTGTTTAATTCGTAAATTTTTCGTAGAACTCCATACTCTCTAATACACTTGTATCCTGAATTGGATTATCATCTAATCTTAGAGCTTCTAATAACTCTAGATTTTTTAATGGAGTCACATCAGTAACGTAATTTGCCTTTAATGTTAGAGAACGTAAATATTTAAGTTTTGACAATGGCGTTAAATCTGTAATCGCATTATGATCTAAACGTAAGTATGAAATAAATTCAAGATTTTCTAATGGCGTTAAATCTTCAATAACATTATTATATAAATCTACATCGCAAAGATTCGTAAGTTCAGATAATGGTTTTAAATCTTTAACATTATTGTTTTCTAAAGAAATGATTTCTAATTGTTTCATATCTTTTAAACAAGTAATATCCTTGATTTGATTACGACCTACATTCAAATACACCATATTCTTTGAATCTTTTAAGATACGAATGTCTTTAATGCGATTAGTGAATAGATTCAAATGTTTTAATTGATACGCATTCTTTAAAAAATCAATTCCTGTTAACTGACAGAATTTCGCATCTAAACTTTCCAAATGATCTACATTTGTGAACTTTTCTAAATTCTTCAAGCGATTCTTAGACACATTTAACTCTTTTAAATCACCTAAACTATTTAATAATGACATATCTTTGAATCCAGTTTGTTCCATAGACAAAGATTCTAAATGATTCAATTCCTTTAAGAAGGTAAAGTGATCAGGTTCATTATAAGAAATATTCAATGATTTTAGGTTAGAAAATACCTTTAATACAGAATAATCCTTTAAATATGGACAGTTTGAAACATTTAATTTCTTTAAGTTCTTCATCGATAATAATGGACTTAAATCAGACATTAAATTTGTATTTAAATCCAATTCTTCAACATTCGAAAGATATGTTAAATCTTCAATATTGAATAATCGCATACCACCCATATCTAATTTTTTTAATTTTTTAAGTACACCTAAGATCGCATAGCTAAATGGACCATTTTCTGTGTTGATATGAACTTCTTCTAGTTTTTTACAATGTTCCAAATAAATCAAGCTATCTACTTTTGCCTTTGAAAGATTCAATACTTCTAAATCAATCATGGCTGCAACGCTTGAAATATCCATTGTATATAAGTTATTTCTTGAAACATTTAATTTTTTTAGTTGTCGAAAGCCATGTAAAGCCTGTAAGTCCCTTAACTGATTTCGTGATACATCTAAGTAAACCAAGTTATGTAAATCACGAATAGGATCTAATGTCTGTAGTTTGTTGTTGCTTGCATTTAATGTCTCTAAATTCTCAGCATACTGTAAACCTTCTAAAGTTTCTATTTCATGATTTTGAACCTCTAGATGAACTAGATTCTTCATCATTTCCTCAGTTAATTCTTCTTCTTTAACACGCAATGTACGTGCAATAACACTGCGTAAAGCATCATCTTGAATAAGCATAAAACACATGCCCTCCTTTTTATATAATCATTATAAACAAAATATGACACAATAACTATACAAAAATGTTATTTTTGAATGACATTATTGTTAGAAAATGATAAAATGAAAGCAGTTAAGGATTAGACTCATATTCTGATTGTGATAAATGCTATTGTATGCAAATACTTTCTATTTTAACGGTCGAAGGATATTGGCTTAGTCCAGGAGGTATAGGCATGAGCACAGGTAAAGTAAAATGGTTTAACGCTGAAAAGGGTTATGGATTCATTACCAGTGAAGATGGAAAAGATGTATTCGTACACTATTCATCAATCAATTCTGAAGGATTTAAAACTTTAGAAGAAGGACAAACTGTTACTTATGATGTTGTTGAAAGTGATCGTGGTCAACAAGCTAACAATGTCACAGTTGTAGATACAGCTGCGTAGAAATTTGTTCGAATCAAGCGCACATTGTGCGCTTTTTTCATGAAAGGGAGGGATTATTATGTTAGAGCGATACGAAAAAGTTAAAGAATATGTATATGGGCAATATGCCAAAATTTATAATGAAGATCTTAAGATTGCAGCCCTTACACATACCGCAAGTGTGGATTTATCCATCACTTTTATTGCGATGGCAAGAGGCACAAATTTAGAACGTGCTAAAGTGGCTGCCCTTTTTCATGATTATGCTCAATTTATCGATAATTGTCCTCATGCTCAACACGCTAAATTATCAAGCCTTCATGCTTATAAATATTTAAAAGAATGTGGTTTATTTAAAACAACTGAAATCGATGATATCACATATGCGATTCGACAACATTCAAAAAAAGAATCTTTTGACTCACCATTATGTGAAGCATTAAAAGATGCAGACGTATTAGCTCGATTTTTAGAAAATCCAGAAAAACCTCTTGTAGGAATAAAAAGACAGCGCCTGCTCAATGCCTGCGCTGACATTCAAAGTCATTAAAACTTTTGATAAAACAATTCGACACTTGCATCGAGTTGTTTTTTTAATTGATTAAAAACTTTCATAAACAAGTCTTTATCGTAAACGATCCAATCAATATACGAAAAACTTTTACCAATGGATCCACCAACTACTTTTCCAGCATGTACTTTAGAGATAGCTTCATCCAGTTGTTTTGATAACTTTTGACGATATAAAGCATCCTCTTTATTATGGAAAGGATTTGAATAATAAACATATCCAAATTCACCATCTTTACTACTAAGATCTGCCAAAACCTCTTCCTTATTCTCAATTGTTTGTTCAACCAATAAAGGATGTGTTGTAAAAATCAATTTCATGTCTTTTCTTAGAGCGTCATGCGCAAAATCTTGAATTGGCTGATAAACCGAATAAATATCGATTGGCTTATCATATACTTTCCAATGATTTTTTTCAACAAGTGCCATGATTACTTCATAAAAATCCATCATTTGACAGAATTTCATATTTGAATCTGGCGTATCAATAAAATCAACGCGGCAAATATATGCCTCATATGCAAGTTCACCAATCGCAAGTTCTAATAGATACATACTCATTTCTTTTTTATTTTCAGGGTTTCCAATTAAGTTAAATCCAGGACAATATACTTTACAATCTAACATATCATTTTCAATTTGATAAAAGACATGAAAATCTGCCAAAGTATATTCTTCGTTCTTGATTTGAACCATAGCTTGAATCGCCTTTTGCGACATTGCAGGTAAACAAGCATTCATGATCCAATTTTGTTTTACAGATTTTGGTGCAATATCACAAAGCATCTGACATAGATATTGTGTCGTCTTATTTGGACCTGTATCAAAGGTCATCTCAAAAGAATCATAAAAATTTTCGACAAAGAAATGGGCACCACTCATTTCCATCACTTCTTCATCCAATTCTTGGATAATTTCGTTTAATTCTTCATATTGTTCTGATTTTAAATAATTAATGATCGCATCTTGCTTCTTTTCAAAATGCTTCCAGAACGCTAAACCATTTGTATAAGCACTCATTAAGTATCTTCCTTTCCTATAATTCTTGAATCACAGATATTAACACATCTGCAACTTGTTTATGACCACTTTCATCCATGTGGATACCATCTATACTTCCAGCAATCGCATGCGTGTCAATCACTTCTACATCAAAGTCACGACATCCTTTTTCTAAATAAGGCTTTGTGTTATTTAATATTTCAAAACCAGCATCCCCAAAATTTTCTTTCGTTCTTTCGTTATTCAACCCATCTCTATTCATTTTTGGTGGACAAACCACAAAAAATTGAGGCACTTTTGATCCATCCCGATAAATTTCCGGATTCAAAGCCCTATATAATAAGGTACGAATTCCCTTTTCTAAAGATATGGAATTTGTTGAAAATTGACGCTTCGCATCATTTGTACCCAACATAATGAATACAACATCAATAGGTGCATGCGTTTTTAATACCATCGAAATCGTTTTTGCTCCATTACGATCTTCATCATAAGGATCATCTAAACATAATGTTCTTCCACATAAACCTTCCTCAATGATTTCATGTTGACTTAACTCTTGTTTAATGAGCTGTGTGAAACGATTCTTTTGTCTTGAAGCATCCTTGGCATCATATCCCCAAGTGTTACTATCCCCATAAAATAATATTTTCATCGTAAAATCCTGCTTTCTGTAATTATCATATCCAATTCAATATCTGTTGGTTTTACATCAAAAACCATTTCCTGTACATCAAAAGCTAATCCAATCTTTAATGCTGAACTATCTTTCAAATATCGATCATAATAGCCTTTTCCATATCCCATGCGATATGTTTCAAAAAAGCCTACAACAGGCACTAAAATCACATCTAATTTTTTTTCTTCACAAATTCCGATAGGTTCAATAGTTGAAAACTTTCCTTTAATTTTTTCTTCTTGATCCGAATAAAAGGCAATAGTTTTATCATCTAACATTTTAGGTATATATAAATCAAAATTATTGTGAATATGTGAATATACATCTACTTCATTACGAATAGGAATATATATACCTATTTTTCCTTTTAAAAAAGGCAAAACACAATTTGTGATTGCCTTTTCCTTTAAAAGTCTTTCTGAATTTGATAACAAACTACGCCTTTGAATACACACTTTACTCTTATCCAATGCTCTCACTCATATCTAATTTCAACATTTGATTTAATTCAACCGCATATTCCATTGGAAGTTCACGAGTAAATGGTTCTAAGAATCCCATAACAATCATTTCTGTTGCCTGAGAGCGTGTCAACCCACGCGACATTAAATAGAACAATTGTTCTTCACTAATATTTGAAACGGTAGCCTCATGCTCAATTTGAGACGTGTCATTATAAGATACATTCATTGGAACTGTGTCACTACGAGATTTCTTATCTAAGATCAACGTATCACATTCTACTTTACTCTTGGCATAGGCTGCATTTTTTGAATGTGTTACCCAACCACGATAATTGACTTCCCCACCATTTCGTGCAATCGATTTTGAAATGATTGTACTTGAAGTGTGTGGGGCCAAATGAATCATCTTGCTACCAGCATCCTGAATTTGATTTTCGCCGGCAACCGCAATTGAAATGGTTGTTCCTTTTGCGTAAGGCTCAGCTAAAATACAAGCTGGATATTTCATATTGACATGAGATCCAACATTTCCATCAATCCATTCCATATGTCCGTTTTCAAATACTTTAGCACGTTTAGTAACTAAGTTTAAAATATTGCTTGACCAGTTTTGTACAGTCGAATAACGACATTTTGCATTTTTATGTACATAGATTTCTACAACAGCCGCATGCAAGGAATCTTTTGAATATGTTGGAGCTGTACAGCCTTCTACATAATGCACATCTGCCCCTTCATCGACAATAATCAATGTTCTTTCAAATTGTCCCATCGACATTGAGTTGATACGAAAATAGGATTGTAGAGGTTTTTCCAACTTTACACCCTTTGGTACATAAATGAAAGATCCACCAGACCATACAGCTGTATTTAGAGCTGCATATTTATTGTCTGTGTATGGTACTAATTTACCAAAATATTCCTTTAATAAATCTGGACATGTTCTTAATGCAGAATCTGTATCTAAGAAAATAACACCCTTTTCTTCCACTTCCTCTAACATGTTGTGGTAAACAACTTCACTTTCATATTGTGTTGAAACACCTGCTAGAAATTTTTGTTCTGCTTCAGGAATACCTAGTTTATCAAATGTATTACGAATAGTATCTGGAACTTCATCCCATGATTTTTCTTGTTTGTCACTCGGTTTGATGTAGTAAGTATAATCATCAAAATCAATTTCGCTTAAATCTGGTCCCCAGTTAGGATTTTGTTGTTTTTCAAAAGAATGATATGCATCTAAACGAAGTTGTAACATCCATTCTGGCTCATTTTTAATTTTTGAAATAGTACGCACCGTTTCTTCGTTTAAACCTTTTTGTGTTTTATATACACTTACATCCTCATCATGAAATCCATATTCATATTCACTAGAAAGTGCGATATCTTTTTCATTACTCATTTTTTCCATCCTCACTTTCTTTAATCATTTCACGCATAGCCTTCCATCCAATTGTGGCACAATTGATACGATTGGCTTGTTTTCCAACGTTTTGAAATGCGATAGCCTCATCTAAAACGTCTTCATCATATTCTTTTTGATCAATCATCTTGAAATAATTGTCCATAATTTCTTTCGCTTCTTGAGTTGTCTTACCTTTTAATAATTCAGACATAATTGAAGTCGAAGCTGTTGAAATCGTACAGGCAACACCATCAAAACGAATATCATCAATTTTTCCATTTGAAATTTTTGTCTGCACCGTAATATCATCAATACAAGAATCGCTCGCCATATGACGTGACATATAATCATCTTTGTCTGTCAACTTTTTATTACGAGGATAGTCATAATGGTCCATAATAATCTGGCGCATCAACATTGGATCAATATTTGACATAATCAAGCTTCCTTCCTAAAAGAAAATGCTGACACAGTTTTCAACTGTTGCATTCTTTAAAGCATCAATCAATTGATCGACTTCTTCTTTTGTGTTGTACAAATAAAAACTTGCACGACAAGTTCCCGGTGTCTTTAATACTTCCGGAAGTAATTTAGCACAATGCTGTCCTGAGCGAACAGCAATACCAAATGTATTTAAATAGCTTGCGACATCTTGCGCAAAAATCATTTGATCTTTGTCCTTAACGTTAAAAGTCACAATACCACTCTTCGCATTTTCGTTATAAACAACAATATTCCCTAAAGCCTTAGCTTTTTCTAAGAAATATTCCTTTAATTCGACTTCATGCGCATGGATATTCTCTTTTCCAATCGCATCCAAATAATCCATAGCTGCAGCCATACCAATAACACCTTCAATAGGCTGAGTTCCAGATTCAAACTTTAATGGAGTTTCCTTTAAAGTCAATGAACAAGTCTTGTCAAATCGAGCATTACTTTCTCCACCATAAAAAATCGGTTCCAACTGATCTAACCATTTTTTCTTACCATATAAAGCACCTACACCAGTTGGCCCACACATTTTATGTGCACTAAATGCATAGAAATCACAATCTAAATCTTGCACATCAATATCTAAATGAGGTGTGCTTTGTGCTCCATCAACCACTAATAAAATGCCTCTTTCATGACAAATTTTCGCAATTTCTTTAACTGGCGCAACAAAGCCTAAAACATTCGATACCATGGCAATCGCTACAACTTTTACTTTATCCGTTAAAACACTTTTAAAGTTTTCAACTGTAATTTTTCCATCTTCATCTAAAGGAATATAATCAATTTTTGTGCCTTTTTTCTTACCAGCTTGCATCCAAGGTAAAATACTAGAAGCATGTTCACTCTCATCACTTAAAATGACATCCCCCTCATGTAAAAGTTGATTTGTAACCATCATCGCAACAAGATTCAACCCTTCACTTGATCCTGAGGTAAATACAATTTCTTCTTTATATTTTGCGTTTAAAAATTTTTGTGTACGAACACGAGCTCCTTCAAAGGCAGCATCAACTTGTGCGCTCATTTCATAATCACCACGATGTGCATTAGCTCCTAAGTATGTATAATAGTTCACTACAGCATCGATAACAGGTTGAGGCTTTAATGTTGTAGCCCCATTATCTAAATATACTAAAGGTTTATCTGACATCTTGCGTGTTAAAATTGGAAAATCTTTACGAATTTTACTGATGTCCATATAAACCAACCTTACTTTCCATTTCTTGACGAAGAGTCTCTTTCAATTCTTCATCTTCAACTAAATCAATGACAGGCAAGAAATAACCGACACTTAATAATCCTACGGCTTGTTTTGTGCTTAATCCACGCGATTGTAAATAATACAACTGATCTGCATCTGGCTGACCAATTGTTAGTGCATGGCTAGCCTTTACATCATTTTCATCAATCAACAATAAAGGAATAACTTTCGTCTTATGTCCTTGTCCTAACGTTAATACTCGAGTTGCCTGGTGAGATTGTGCATCAAAACATCCTTTTTTAATATTTCCATTGGCAACCATTTGGTATTGTCCATGATCAAATAATACGGCAAAGTTTTTCATTTGACCATTTGTATGAGGCGCATTATGTCTTACTTCCATATCACATACTTTCTCAATATGTTCCTGACATAATTGTCCACTTAAAATCTCATATTCTGCTCCTTGCTCTTGAAGGTCTACATAATGAGTCCATTTTAAAGGGCTTTTTTCTAGATCCAAGACACCCATTTGGCAATTAGCATCTTGTTTAAGTACCATATTAATATTTAATTCACATGCATTTTGAGCATGATTTAAAATAAAGAATTTTGAAAAAGAATTTTCTAAACATTCAACTGTCAAATCTAATTTTGTACAATCCTTACTTATTTCTATTAAATAAGATTTATGATCATGACTTTGAACTTGAACATTTAGTGTTTCATTATTATGAACATCTACGCGATTAAGCATATTTTTTTGCTCCACAAGAACCTAAAGAAATAGGTTGTTTATCTTCTTCTTTATTTGCGGTTACGTGGTACTCTTTTTCAATCCATTCATATCCTTCTTGATCAACTTTTTCAACAAGGCTTGCATCTCCAGATACAACGATTTGTCCATCCATTAATACATGAGCATGAGTTGGTTGTAAATATTCATAGAAACGAGCATAGTGAGATACAATCAATAAGCCAAGATTTGTTTGTTGCTGGCATTGGTTGATGGCATCTGAAACAATACGCAATGCATCTACATCTAATCCTGAATCAATTTCATCTAACATCGCAATAGATGGTTTTAACATCATCATTTGCACGATTTCATTACGCTTCTTTTCACCACCGCTAAATCCATCATTTAAGAAACGATGAGCCAAGTCCGGCTTCATTTCTAGTTGTTCAATGGCTTTATCCATCTCTTTGATAAACTTAAATAAAGAGATTGGTTTTTCTAAACGTGCATTCATTGCACTTCTTAAAAAGTCAGAGTTTGTTACACCTGAAACCACACTTGGGTATTGCATTCCCAAGAATAGTCCAGCTTTACTTCTTTCATCGACTGACATTTGTAGCACATCTTTTCCATCAAGTGTAATTGAACCTGATGTAACTGTATATTTTGGGTTTCCCATAATGGCTGCAAGCAATGTCGATTTACCATTTCCATTAGGTCCCATTAGGGCATGACGTTCACCTGATTTTACTGTTAAACTCAACCCTTTTAAAATTTCTTTATTCTCCACGGATACATGAAGATCCTTAATGACCAAATCTGCCATACATTCTACCTCTTTTCACTGAAATATAATACCAAATAATTATTAAAATCTCAATTAATACATCTTGTGGCTTCATTGCAATTTAAAAAGATACATCGTATAATTGAAAAGACATTCTCAAGGAGGTTAATTATGACTGATGTTTTACGAAATAACTGGTTTGTCGTCCTAATTGCCGTAATCATTATCTGTTTTATTGGATATTTTATTTATGACACCAATAAAGATAATGTATCTGCAAAATCATCGAATAATGAGCAAGTTGTTGCTTCAATCAACAAGGATGATATTACCGCAAAAGACTTATATGATGAATCCGCACCATACGATGGTTCTACCATTTACAATATGTATAAAAATGCCGTTGTGGATCAATCTATTGAAACAACTAAAGATTTAAAAAAACAAGCAAATACATTGGAAGCAAACATCAAATCCAATGCATCAAAGCAAAGTGATGACTATGAATCCACTTTAACTTCAGAATTAGCAAAATATGGATATTCTTCTTTTGACGATTTAAATGACTATTGTTTAACAAGTGTAAAAGAAAAAGAAATGAATAAGCGTTATATCACTAAACATTTTGAAGATTTAAAAACTGCATGGGAAACAAAAAGTCCAAGAACTGTTTCAATTATTAAAATGGATGTGAGTGATGCCGATAATTTAACAGAAACTGAAACTAAAAAGAAAAGCAATATTGAAACAGCTTTGACAAAAGAAAGCTTTGCGGATGTCGCTAAAGCCTTCTCTGAAGATTCAAATACTGCCAACAAAAAGGGATTTGCAGGATATATTGATACAGATTCAACAACTTCTACAAGTTCAAGTTCAAGCTCTACAGTTCCTGCAGCCGTTGCAACAGCAGCTATTTCATTACAAAAAGGTGATACAAGTGATTGGATCACTGTTACAACTTCAAGTGGAACAAGTTTATATAAGGTTTATGTAAAAGAAACAGACTCAAGCAAAATTTTCAATGCAAAAAATGATGCTGTAGCAAACCAAGCATTATATGCCATTTTAAACAGTGACTCTTCTCTTTCTTATAAAATTTTGAAATCTTATGCTAAGAAATTAGATATTAAATTCAATGATAAGAGTACTAAGAAAAAATTTGACAGTTATGTAGAAACAACTTACGGAGGTGATCAATAATGAAAAAGACACCTATACTACTTGTATGTGCAGCCATGATGTTGACAGCATGTTCCGGAGCAACTGCCACAATTAAAGATAAAGATAAAGCCATCATGACCATTGGCAATACAACATATACCAAAGGTGATGAGTATGATTTATTAAAAATTTCAACTGGAACTGATTTAACAATGGAGCTTGTTAAACAAGCTATCTATAGACAAGAAGTTAAAGTAACAGATGAAATGAAAGAAAAAGCACAACAACAAATCGACAATTATAAAGGAAATATGTCCGATTTTGAAAGTCAAATTAAATCTCTTGGTTATACAAGCACAAAACAATATATGAATAAAGTTTTGATTCCAAGTTTACAAGCAAGTGAGTTAACTGAAAAATACTTCACAGACGCTAAAAAAGACATTCAAAAAACATACAAACCTAGTAAAGCACGTATCATTCAATGCGAAAATAAGGCGACGGCTAAAAAAGCATTGAAAGCTTTAAAAGATGGAACAGACCCTGAAGAAGTAGCTTCACAATATATGGTAGATTCGGCAACATATTCAGGAAAAGAAACATTAATTACAACAAAGAAAACAGATATATCCACTCGAATGATCAATAAGTTATATAAGACAAAAAAAGCCGGAGTCATCGATGAAATTTTCACAAACGAAAGCAGTGGAACAACATATGCTTACGTTGCCGTATTAGTAACAAACACATACAAAGATATTAAAGATGAAGTCTATACAACATTAAGTAGTGATGATGATATCACAAAAGCTTGTCTTGTATATTACTTAAAGAAATACAATTTTGAAGTTCATGATCAAGATGTATTCGACAATTTAAAGGCAAACAATCCAGAATATCTAGTTTCTAGACCGGATCTTGCGAAATCTAAAGACTAATAAAATGCCAATAGACAAATGTCTATTGGCTTGTTTTTTTTATCATTTCATCGAGTTCAAACCGAAAATTGAACTCTTCTATATCCTGCAATCCAATATAGTAAAGACAATCAATATCTTCATGATCAAATACATAACAAGAATCCTTATCCATATAGCCTTCTGGCCATAAACATCCTGCATAATCATACATTTTCTTTGTCTTTACATTTTGTTGAAGACGTCCAATAATCATTAATCTTTTAGTTCCTTCTTTTAAAGTCACTACACTTCCAATTGGTAATAAATCTTTCATTTAACCTCCTATTAATAGCTCACATTGATTTTAAAGCCCAGCCCCGCAATAAAGCCAAGTTTAGATCCAATTTCCCACTCTCTACTTGAAAAATGATATGAAAAGTTTGCCTCAGCACTTCCAACACTTCCTTGTGCAGTTAAAGTTACTTTTGCACCAAGAATATTTAAAACACAACGCGTTTCTCCTCTTAAGGCTGCAACACCAACACCAGCCTCAAACGACTGCACCTTTTTAGAAAATACGGCCTTACAATTCGCATACGCCACACCGACTTGTCCTGTTGCACGAGCACTCGCATACACTTTTGAATTACCAATACGTGCATTCACCGTTGATGATAATAAGGCAACGCTAGCCTCACCTTGTAATACAACACGAGGATCAAATTTTTTATTTTTCCATAACCGAGCACTTATACTCGATTTAATTTCTCCATCTAATATCGTCGCATTGGCCCCCACATGAAAATAATCTCTCGTATAGTTTTTATTCCATTCCTTTAATGAAGCTGTATATCCGATTGAGCCATAAGAATATCGACTTTGTTTAGTAAGCTGCGAAACTAAATTCAAGTTTACATACTTAGTGAAATTATGTTTACCAGGCTGAAACAACAATTGTTTGTTTTCTGTATTCTCGATTAAAGTGGCACTTTTCGATAAATAATTCGAAATATCCATAATTTCTTTTACGATACGATTCTGTCTTTCCTTTAACGCAGGATTCTTTAACGCGATATTTCTTGATGCCAATAAATTATATTGTGCACTTAAATTTTTACAAGAAAGACTATCGGCTTTCATGATTTAAAATTTCCTGTATTTGTATCTGAATCAAGTATTGAATTCGCGATACTTTTTGATTTACATAGACAAACTCTTCACTCGATACTGCATTTTTTGTTTGATTCAAAAGAGAGCTTAAATCACTTGATAATACTTTATAAAATTGTATCTCATCCATGATGCATCAAATTTTGTTCGTTTTCCTGATATAGATTTGCGGTTTGATGTAAATATGTAGAAAAACGCGTTAATGTTTCCAAATACGACATCATAGCAGGATTTAATGTTTGAAACTGTTCCATAAAATATTTAGATGCAGGAGACTGCCATATCGATTCCACATAATACATCTTAGATTCAATTTCATTAAATACAGTACGAATCTCATTGGCATACGCATCTACTTGTTTTGAATACGCCATTACATCTTCACTTGATATTTGAATTTGTGCCATAACCATTCCTCCTACAATAATAATTTAGCTTGTTGAACACGATCTTGTTGAAGTTTTTCATAAACCGAAGCAGTTTGTTTTAAAACATTACTATATTCTAAAATCACTTGATACATTTCATTTAGACTTGGTCTAAATTCTTCTAACTGATTTTGAAACGCTAAATGATCCACACCTTGCCAGATACTTTGCATATGTTCAACCTTCTCATATAAATTTTGAATTAGATCATTATAGCTATCCGCTTTGTTTTTTACATATACACTTGCTTGATATACTTCTGAATAATCCACTGAAATTTTCATTACTTACCTCCCATAAATCAACATATCGCAATGTGCAATATGATTTTCTTTAAATGTTTTATTCAAATCCAAAAAACACATAACTGTAACATTAAACACATATCGTACTTCATACTCTAAAAACTCATCAAAAAAATCTTGTACTCGATACGATTCAGAAACAAAAATCATTCTTCGATCAAAAGAAAGATATATACCTATCTCATTCATTAATTCCAATCCCTTCATTTTGATCTTTAAAAAACACATAATCAAAGCTTTCATAAGGAAGCTTACGCCTTAGTGTATATCCATATTCCTTCAATCCATAGCCAACCCATAATACTTGTGACTGATATAAAGCTTTTTGAAACACTTCGTTTGTCAATAATTTAAAATCTACACAAACAATATATACATCACTATTAGAATCTAAGTTCGAACTGATCTTAAGATGCGAAAGATTTTCACATAACTGATAAACTCTATCCTTGTATTCTTCATGCATATATAAAATATAAAACTTCCTTTCCTCATCAATAAATACAGGATGATCACTTTGACTTTCAAAACCAATACAATTTCGTTCTTTTCGATATGAAAATGATCTACACTTTTTTCTTTTAAGCTTATCTTCTACTACTCGATTATAAATACATTCCACATATGCATTTTCATAACATGTCATGTTTAGATAAGAAGGCAATTGGTAGGTGTCAAAATATATTCTTTTATCATCTAAACTCTCCACATCAAACACATACTTGTTTTGAATCCATTTCAACCGAGAATTTTCATTATCTGTAAAGACAAACGCACACACATTTTCATTCAATAAAGATAAATCAAGATTTTCATCTTCAAAAATAATACAAACTCCACTTTGTATCTGATGAAAACACCTAGACTTATAAAAGTTAAAATCTACATAATCATTTAATACATTGGATCCATATACATAAATGGTTTCATCTTTAAAATAATGTAAGAGACTAAATACAACGTCTAGACGCTTTGTATATATAAGCTGTAAACGATCAAAAACAAGCTGACACTGCTTTTGTATAAAAGGAAGATCTAAAACTCCAAAAACATCTTTTGAAATATTTTTTGGCAATAATACCCATGATTTTTCTTCCTTTAATGCATTGACTTTTTCTTTTAATGCATCCACAACACGAATACTTGAATGATGTTTCGATTGAATCACTTCTTTTCGCTCATTAATTTCATACCATGATCTTTCATCCACATATTTTTGTAGATAAAAGCTTCTACATTCCATACACTCATTTTTAGCTTGTAAAATCATATCCCCTGGATTCTTCAAAGCATAACCCTTTTCATTTTGTAGAATTTCACGACTATCCTGAACATTATTCACATGAAAGCAAGCTTTCCAACTCGTATTTGCCATAACCTGATCGTCAATTATACCAGAAGGTTTTTGCGTTGAAAGGACTAAATGTATCCCTAAAGATCTACCAATACGTGCAATTTCTTGTAACTGTGACATGAATTGCGGAAATTTTACTTTCAATTGTGCAAACTCATCAACAAATATCCATAAATGTGAGAGAGTGTGATTTTCGTTATACGCATTGATATCAGAAACCTTTTCTTCTAAGAATAATCGTTGTCTTTTTTCTAATTCGAAATTCATACTCATAAAAAACCGTTCCATAGATTGTGTATCTAAATTTGTGACAATTCCTGCGCAATGCGCAAATTCATAAAAAGGTTGTCCAAAAGCTCCGCCTTTGAAGTCGATTAATATATATTGAAAGTAACTAGGTGCATTATGCCAAATCATCATCATCAATAAAAAACTTATAAATTCACTCTTTCCATAACCTGTCATACCTGCGACCAAGCCATGAAAACCATACTCCTTAAAATCCATGTCCACTATTTGATTTGATGCACTAATTCCAACAGGAACTTTCATTACATACTTATTTTTCCTAATAGGTTTAGATTTTAGTAATGTTTCATAAAAATCTACATTTTGTGATTTTAAAAGATACCTTTTTTTATTTATATTTAAATCCGATATATGAACAGTCTGAATATTATAGTCATAATGAAAAGATGGTTCTTGTTTTCCAACATAAATCAAACAAAAAAATGCATCTGGAAAACAGTTAGAATCTGTACTTACTACAATCAAATCTTTATTTGTCTTTTCATTTACCCTACAATATGGATTTAATAGAATATCCTTCATCCCCTCAAATTCTTGCATCCATAACCATTTTCTTTTTTTTGAAGAATACAAAAGATAATTATTAAATAAAATGATACTTTCTTTTATATCTGTATTAATCCAACAAACCTCACCCTCTTTTAAAAAAATCGGTTGCATCACATTCGAATTTAAGGTTTGGATCAATTTATCCCGTTTTATCACTAAATCATTTGATGCATATTCGTAAGATGTTTCACGATAAGAAATATCACACCATTTTGATTCCGTACAACCAACATATACAACATCAGAAGTTTCATGTTTAAAAGCCGTCATATACTTTTCAATATATGTATAAATTTCTTTTTCAAATTGTTGTTGAAGCCTATTTTTCTTTTCATACATTTGATTTATATAAGCATCATACATATCTAAACTTTTTTGACTTTCCTTCAAACTCAATTTGTATTGATAACTTCGATTGTATAAACCATAAATCATAAATGTACACGCCATAGTAAGTGAACTGATCATACTTGTAAATAAGGTATCAAGTTTTTGCTTTTGTAGATATCCAATAATTATACTAGATACAAAACCAGAACCTGCAATCATACATGAAGGTCCAATCGCACTAAATAAGCTTTGTTTATGTACAACACGCTGTATTTGAGGCATTTGTATATCAAATTTTTGAATAGCTGGTAAATTTGCATTAAAATTTGATGCATAAAAAATTGGGCCTTCAACTTCCATATTCTTTGAATCATATGGATTATCTACCATGTCTAGTAATAGATAGTTTTTTAAATAAATCATACGAATATTCGCAGCTACTATTTCATCCTGTATTTTTAGATTCCATGTATTTACTCTTCTTGTATTAACATATGTACCATTTAAACTGTTTAAATCGGTCAACACTCCATCTTCAATCTTAAAATGAAATCGGGAAATACCTTTTGCACATAATTGAATATCACACAATTCACTTCTTCCTATTTGTATCTTTGATGCGATTGGAAAATAACTAATTTGACTTTCCTTTTCTTCTAAATAGAATGATGTATCTAAAATCGTACAAGATTCATTAAATTTTAATATCTTTTTGTTTTGTCCATAAAAAATACAAAGTCCCTGACTTTTCTTCACAAATAAAAATCCTGAATATTCCTTGATTGAATCTACATCAAAACATTCACATTGATTTTTTGTATATATCCAAAGTCTACTCATAAATTCAATATTCTTTTAATAAACATCCATATTTTCTGTATAAATGATATTTTTAACTGTTTACGCACTTCCTCTTTTTTTAATGTTGAAGTCCTATTTGATTCATTTTTAACTTTCACCTCAATATTCGTTTTATGTTTCTTTAAAGATAATTCAATAAAATCATGTCCCAATACATCTTTTTTTATATTTATTTTTTTTCCATTGACCAAGACATATTCGATTGTATCTTCCGTCCATATTTGAACTTTATTCTTCTTACGTAAATAATGAATTACTGGTTTTGATTGTTTTTGAAATTTTTTTACACTCTTTGTCAATACTAGTTCATTCTTATCATTTACATTCCATATTCGTTCAAATGTTACAACTTCATTCTTATTTGTTAATTGTTCGCTTTTAGAAATGATTTCCTTCTCTTTATCTGGACTAAACACAAACTCATATTCTTTTTTTTCTAGGTTGTTAAGAGTGTCTGTTGTATATGTTACGACTTTTAAAATGTCATCCCTTACCATGCGATTAAATATTTTTTCAATATCCATATCCATAAATATTCCATTCAAATAATATTCCACTTTCATAGTCGCATTATGATCGTCCATTCGATATTCAAATTCTGGCAGTTTTTTGATTATCGTTTTATCCAATATTTGTTCATTATTAACATATAAACTTGTAGATGGTGCACGTTTATCAATTTGCACAATCACCTGATCCCATACTTCATTGCCAAAAGCATCTTTGGCATACGCTATTACTTTATAAAAAAGATCACGATTATTTACAGCAAATAAATGTATTGTTTCGTTCAAGTAATGCCGATCTTTAATTCCATTTAGCTCTACATCAATATAGCCTCTTTCTAAATATGGAACATTCCAATTTAAATTCACAAATACATCTTCATTAGATACTTTGGCTGATGGTTGCAACGTAAGGGTTGGTAAAATATTCGAATATACGATAGAACCTTGGAGTTCTTTTTTTATATGTGGATATTCTTTATGTTCTAAAACAAATGTATATACACCGCTTTTACCAAAATCAATCGTGGCAAAATCTTTATTTTCTAAATCTATAGAATATAAATAATTTCCATCACAATATACATGTAAATGAAGTGGAATCTCGCAAATCGATTCAAAACCTAAATCTAATTTATTATCTTTTACGTATGTCCTTTCTTGAAGTAAACATTCTGGAAACACAATCGGTAAGATTTCAATTTTTCTTTCAATTTCATTACCCGCAATATCTCGGCAAAGAACTTTTATGATTCGATTTTTTGTACTTACATCCAAATCAAATTCAAGATTTCCGAATTCAACTTTTTCATCATCCAAATAAACATCTACATGATCAACATTTTCTTCTAAAATTTGTACATGTACTTTTTCACAATCTATCAAAGGTAAAACATCTTTGATCATACAATCCTTTGTCTTAACCACAATATTCGGTAAAGTTGTATCCAAAAGAATTGTTTTTTCTCCTTCTTCTAGGGCATAACCATCAATATCTTTTAAAATATAAACTAACTGTGTTATCCCTTCCTTTTGAATATCAATATATGTATGCTCATGACTTAAATCTATTTGTTTTCCATCATATATGACTAAACTAGTATCTCGATCTACTTTTTCGTTAAACAATAATTCTACATTCCCACTTGCTGAAGCCACACCATTTATAAATGTATTTGTTTCTTGCCAATCCATATAGTTTGTATACACAACATCTTGCATCCACATCATAAACTCCTCCAAAACGCATACAAATCATTCCATCGACTGCTTTTTAAATTATCAATAAACACTAAGGGTATTTCCATGATCTCACTCTCCTTATTTCTTAATAAAAATAAATATTCTAAATAATTACATCCTAAATCCTCAAATTCTTTTGAATAATTCAACAATTGATTTGTTTCTACATTTTCAAGCCAATCTTTTATTGGAGTTAATGAAACATTTAATTCTTCGTGAATGGCGATTTGTAGACATTGATTCACAACATCCAGCTTATCTTTCAACAACATATCGCTAGTTAAAACCAAACGCATACAACGAGCAATGGTACTAGTTGTAGGTTTTAAATAAATCAATGCACATGCTTCAAGTTCTGGTGTCTTGTTTAATGAAATACGATCATACATATATTGAATCAAAGTAGCATCCTTTGTTTTAAGAGCCTCCTTCATTAGAAATATAGATGCTTGCTTATTGACATATACATCATCTAATATCCAGCCATTACTAATCCACATATACAACCGATCTTTAGATTTCGATTCTTTATACGCCTTTTCAAACATGGCAATCTGATGATGATAATAATAAGCATCAAATACATTTTTGGGACTTGTACATTTAAATAAAGAGAAGACAGACAGAATACATAATAAAAGTACAAGTAGTATTCGAATTAAAATATGTATGATAATCAAAAACTTAAATATTGATAAATTCGATATTCTTCTTTCTTTTTTTTGATGACACAAATAAATTATGAGTATCATCCCAACACCAAAAACTTCTTGAAGTAAAGATCCAAGCGCATAAATATCACAACGAATATCTTTTTTGCTTAAATTCATTAATTCAGGTGCACAATTCGATTTAGAAGCCATAATTGCTACATGTGCATGATTTTCTATGCATGCATTAAAGTCAATCAAATAAAAATGTTTTTGATAATATATGATGTTTTCTAATTTTAAATCGATATAGAGATATCCAATTTCATGCACAGCTTGTAAGACACTTAAAACATCAAACAATAATCGATACCTTTGAATTACACCTTTATATTGTTGAACAAATTGTTTTGCGCTAATTCCAGGAATATAAGTTTCTACAAAGCACTGTAACGTTCCTTCTTCAAAACACGTAACTAAGCTTGGTACCAGTAAAGAATTTAATTTTGAAAGTACATCAATTTCTGTTTTAAACTGATGTTTATAACGATCCGATTCCATCTCATCACAAACCTTCAATATGTAAATACAAGTACTTAATTCATCTTGGATACGAAATACATTACAATTATACGAGTCTAAAATCCGATACTTACTGTTCTTTAAATTCACATTCGACATCCCCAAATCGTATATGCATTCCATCTTTTAAACGCATTTTTCTTTTGACTTCTTTATCATTTAAAAATGTTTTATTAGTACTCTTTAAATCTTGAATATAGTATCTTTCATTTTCACAAATAATTTTTGCATGTTTCAAAGATACACTCGAATCTTGAAAACGTACATCACAACTCATAGCTCTTCCAATCAAATTCATTTCATTTGCCAAAGAATATTTCTCTTTTCCCTTCATTAAATAAGCTGAAAAATTAATTTGAACTTGTAGAAGTTGTGTTTTTTCTTCCAAAATAGATTCAACAGGTTTGTTTTTATGAAAAGCTTGTATGGGTTCTTTGACTTTAAACGTTTGTATTCGTCTATGCTTAAAAAATGAAAACTTCTTTGGATAATACAATTCACGAATATTATCTAACCCCAAAACAAGATTGGGTAAACTAAATTCCGTGCTTTTTAAAAATTTTAACAAGAATCCTGGAATTTCAAACGCTGTAGTCGTCTGCATTGTTTTTGCGATATATTCAACCCATTTTTCTGACATATCCCTTTGAAACATCCAATTTGTTATTTGAATTGGAACTACAATGAACGCAAAGCGATCACCAAAAGGAGAAACAAATACATAATCCGGATCAAATAAAACTGGTTTATTTCGATTTGATGCAATTGCTTGTTCAAAAAGTTGATGTAAAAAAATATATCCCTCTTCGTTTTCAAAAACATATTGACTTAAAAAATCGTGTAAAGGAATAAAGCCCTCTATCGCATACACAATCGAGGCGCTATTCTGATTCGTCAACATGCAAGGTAAGCAGAAATCATCATTTGACATTCGATCAAAAATAGAAAGATCTAAAAGTTTAGGATCTTTAAGATGCACATACAAGTGATTTTCATCCATACAATCTTGTTCAATCCATTCACACATTTCATCACCTCCATATTCTTAAACGTTTTAAAAAGTAGTTTTTCGAGAAAACTTTTATTATTTTTTTTGATTTTTCTCTTTTTTTTGTCTAAAATGAAACAATGATGAAATTTTTAACATATATACACGTTTATTTAATCCAAACCATTCTAAATATTCTTCCATTTTTTTGGATCGACGTATTTTATGATAATCAAACTTATATTGGCAACCAGTTGCATCGACCTATTTACTTATTTTTTTGGGCATTAAGTTCAGCTTTAGGTTTTTATTTCTATTCAAAAAAAATATGGGAAAAATATGATGTTCGATACAATAAAAAAAATCATGCCCTTATCTGTATAGGCATGATTCTATCATGTAGTATTCCATATAATGATGTTACCCTTTTAAAAGATCTACATGTATGGTTATCCATAATCTTTGTAGCTTCTTTTATAATTGAATGGTTTCTTTTTATTCCAGTTAATTTAAATAAAAACTCAATCCTATTTTATATCAACATTGGATTGAGTTTTATGTTCACATTTATGTTTGGCCATATCACTGGATTTTGTGAAATCTATTTTTCATTTACTACGAATATTCTACTTCATCAATGGTTGTTTCAGGATTGATTTTGTCAATCTTTTCTAAATAATTTTTAGCTTTTTCTACAAAATACATACGATTACCAAGTTCAACAACCTTTTCAAAATACATACGAGCCAATTTATAGTCTTCCTCAACAAATGAAATCAAGGCAATATAGTAACATGAATCAACTTGTTGAAATGCAAAATTTGCCCTTTGAAGTCCTTGTAAGTAGTATTTTTTACAAGTATTAAATTCACCATCCATTAAGTGAATCTTATTTTCAATTGCTGCCATTTCTTCACTTTGAATCATGACACCTGCACGTCCATAATGCATACGTACATTTTGAGCCTCTTCTTTACAACGAGATAGCCCATCTTCATCTTTTAACATATAATCTATATAAGACATCAATGACCAATATTGTAATGAGCTTGCTGCATCTTTTCTTGGATAACTAATCAATACATCCTGTGCAAGTTCAGGATCATTTAAATAAATCAAGCATTGTGCAAGCAATGTATGTTGAGTTAGACGCGTATGCCCTTTAGAATTTGTGCAATAATAAATAATAGCACTCGCACACGCTTCTGGATTACAATCTTCATACAATAGTTTAGTGATTGGAAGAAGCGATACAGCACGATATCTTAAAACAATATTAAACGCAAATAAATAGAACATTAATAATATAGCTAAAAGCATAATATTATTTACAACACCTAAAATCACAAACAAAGCAACAATACCTAAAGCATAGATGCCCGTAAGTTTTTTTACATTTTTACGACACGTTTTTGCAAGTTCCTTATAAGACTCATCTAAATTGTGATGTATCTTATACATACGAACTAATTCATCATCACTCGAAAAATTAAATTCTCTACGTTCTTTTGAAATACTAGAGCGTAAACTTAACATACCATAAATACATACAATAAATGCTGGAATCACAAGCAGAGTTCCAATATAAATCATGTATTCTGGTAAGAAAAATATTAAACACATCACAATCCATGGACTTATATTAAAACGTGCTGATAAATATTGACCAATATATATAATATTAATTATTCCCGAAATCAATAGGGCATCCCCAACATATAAAATCCACATATTATTTTGCAAATAAGATAAGACTTGTTTTAATGTTTGTGCATCAACACCAGGAACTGAACTTAATGCACTTGAAATCATATCTGAATTGACATCAACTCCACTTGAAAATACAACTGCACTTAATCCTAATCCAACCACAAAAGCTACAACCATAGCTATTAAATGGGATTTACAACGATATTTCCACATACAACCACCTATTTCTTCTCTATAATTTTTGCAGGAATGCCAACTGCAGTTGCCCCTTCAGGCACATCTTTTAAAAGTACCGCATTTGCTCCTACACGACATCCTTTTTTCAAAGTGATATTTCCTAAACATTTAGCTCCACAACCAATATATACTCCATCCTCTAAAGTAGGATGTCTTTTAACATGTTGCTTCCCCGTACCACCTAATGTAACGCCATGATAAAGCTGACAATCATCCCCGATAATTGCCGTTTCTCCAATCACAACGCCCATACCATGGTCAATCATCAATCCTCGACCAATTTGAGCTCCAGGATGAATTTCAATCCCAGTCCAATGTCTTGCTCGATTACTTATCCAACGCGCAATAAATGTATGATCATGCACCCAGAACCAATGGGCAATACGATGTAAACCAATTGCCTTAATATGAGGATACAGCCAAAATACTTCCCACTTTGAATGCGCTGCAGGATCAAGCTGCATTGTTCGATTTATGTTATATATTCCATCGCGAATAAAAGATCTATTGCTTCTTTCTGACATGATAAAATTTTAGTTTATTTGTGTCTAAATTTCAAGTTTAGTGTTTATTTCACATAAACTTCACATAGTGAATCATCTAAAACCTTACCAATTGAATCATGAATGACTAAATCAGCCTTTGAATCCATGTTCGTACTGTCTCTATTTATTAATACCAAATGTTTACCATGGAAATAATTAATCAAACCAGCCGCAGGATATACAACTAAACTTGTTCCACCTACAATTAAAAGATCTGCCTGTTCAATCGCATGAACGGCTGAATACAAAGTATATTCGTCCAAACCTTCTTCATACAACACTACATCCGGCTTAATAATAGCACCACATTTTGGACATCTAGGAATACCATCGCTATCCCTATATTTCATCATATCTTCTAAAGAATATTTCGTTTGACAATGTGTACATGTATTTCTTAATACACTTCCATGAAGTTCATATACATTTTTAGAACCCGCAAGTTGATGTAAACCATCAATATTCTGTGTAACAATAGCCTTTAATTTACCCATCTGCTCCAATTTTGATAGTGCAAGATGCGCCTTATTTGGTTTGGCATCTAAATAAATCATTTGGTTAAAATAAAATTCAAAAAATTCTTTCGGATGACTAAGATAAAAACTATGCGACAACATAATTTCAGCTGGATATGGGTATTTCTTTTTATATAATCCGTTATCACTACGAAAATCTGGAATGTTACTTTCTGTAGATACACCAGCCCCACCAAAAAAAACTATATTATTACTTTCTTGAATCCACTCTTTTAAAGACATAAATATCACTTCCTTTCTCTATTATACCTCCAAACAAACAAAGGAAGATAATTAACTATCTTCCTTGAATATCAAATGTATATTGTCCATTTTGACAATCCACATTGATTACATCCCCTTGCATTGCGCCTGTTTTGATCATTTCCTTGGCAATCTGTGTTTCAAGATTTCTTTGGATATAACGCTTCATTGGACGAGCGCCATACACTGGATCAACACCCATTTTGGCAATCTGATTATACACGGCATCACTCACATTTAATGTAATGTCACGCTCTGCTAAACGTTTTTGTAGTAAACCAACAAATTTATGTGCAATCTTAATAAATGCAGAATCATTTAATGCATTAAAGACAATGATTTCATCGATACGATTAATGAACTCTGGTTTAAAGTGACGCTTTACTTCTTCCATATATTTTTCATGGATATCTCCAGATTCAAAGGCATATTGACTACCTAAGTTTGACGTTAAGATAATAATAGTATTTTTAAAATCAACCGTTACACCTTTAGAATCTGTAATACGACCATCATCCAAAATTTGAAGTAACACATTGAATACATCTGGATGTGCCTTTTCAATTTCATCAAATAATACAATACTATATGGATTACGACGAACAGCCTCTGTCAATTGACCACCCTCATCATATCCAACATATCCTGGAGGAGCACCAATTAAACGTGCCACACTGTGTTTTTCCATATATTCACTCATATCAATACGCACAATGTGTTTTTCATCATCGAATAATTGTTCAGCCAAAGCTTTGGCAACTTCTGTTTTACCAACACCTGTAGGACCTAAGAACATGAACGATCCAATCGGACGATTCTCATCTTGAATTTGTGCTTTAGAACGCAAAATTGCATCTGTTACTAACTCCAAAGCTTCATCTTGTCCAACAACACGTTTTTCAAGTTCTGATTTTAAATTCAATAATTTTTCTCTTTCACTCGCAACTAAACGTGTTACTTCTACACCCGTCCATCTCGAAACGATTTTCGCAATCAATTCCTCATTAACTGTTTCTTGGATCAAAGCATCTTCTTTTTGACTTGTCTGCTCTTTTTGAATACGAGCCTCTAATTCGGGAATCGTTCCATATTGAAGCTTAGCCGCATCTTCATAACGAGCCTCATTACGAGCTTGTTCCAAATCCAAACGAGCCTTCTCCAAACGTTGTTTATCCTCTTTCTCATTGGCCAAACCACGTTTTTCATCTTCCCACTTAGAATGCATCTCATCACGCTTAGATTGTAAAGAAGCCAGTTCGGACTCAATTTCTTCTCGACGCTCAACTGCTCTTTTGTCTTCTTCTTTTTGTAGCGAAGTCTTTTCAATTTGAAGCTGCAAGATCTTACGCTGCAACTCATCCAATTCTTGAGGCATACTTTCCATTTCTACCTTTAATGTTGCACAAGCCTCATCCACTAAATCAATAGCTTTATCTGGTAAGAAACGATCTGTAATATAACGATCAGACATTGTAGCTGCCGCAATCAAAGCCTCATCCAAAATACGTACACCATGATAACTTTCAAAACGATCTTTCAATCCACGCAAGATACTAATTGTATCTTCTACACTTGGTTGAGCCACCTGTACTTTCTGGAAACGACGCTCTAAAGCTGCATCTTTTTCAATATACTTACGATATTCATTAAATGTTGTTGCTCCAATACAATGTAGTTCACCACGAGCTAACATTGGCTTTAATAAGTTAGCTGCATCCATGCTGCCTTCTGTTTTACCCGCACCAACCAAGTTATGAATTTCATCAATAAACAAAATAATTTGTCCATCTGATTTTTTCACTTCATCCAAAATTGATTTTAAACGTTCTTCAAACTCACCACGATATTTAGCACCGGCAATCAAAGAGCCCATGTCTAATTCAATTAATCTCTTTTCTTTTAATGACTCAGGCACATCACCCTTCATAATACGCCATGCGATACCTTCTACAACAGCTGTTTTACCAACACCAGGCTCACCAATCAAAACAGGATTATTCTTTGTCTTACGAGATAGAATCTGCATTACACGACGAATCTCATCATCACGACCAATGATTGGATCAATCTTACCATCACGCACATCCTGCACTAGATCACGACCATATTTTTTTAAGGCTTCTACATTCTCTTCAGAATTTGGTGTGTCAAATTTCTTTCCATTACGACGCTCTAGTTCTGCCTTGTAACAAACATCCTTATTTAAGTTAAAAGTTTTTACCAATTCTTTTGAAATATAAGAACGATTAAATAATAATGCTAAAAATACACTCGCAACCGATAAATAAGTTTCATCATGTTGACTTGCCCAGTTTTGTGCATCCTCAAACGATTTTTGAACTTCATTTGATAAATTTATATTACTAGTTGAGCTTTTTGCGACACGATTTGATTCTTGTTGAACCATCTGTAAGGCACGAGTCTTATCTAAGCCAATACGCTCAAATAAGCCATCCAATACATCATCCTTAAAAATCGTTTCCAACATATCCACTGTATCCACACTAGGATGTTGGTTGGATTTAGCCAAATTTACGGCATCCATTAAAATCTTCTGCAAACGCTCTGACATTTGATCGATATTCATAATAAGCACCTCCTTGTACTTAGCACTCACTCTTTATGATTGCTAATGATAGTATAACACTCTTTTTGGCACTGTCAACATTTAAGTGCTAATATTTTTCCAAAAAGAAAAAAGTAGACAAGTCTACTTTTCTAAAGTGTTTCGATTATAAGCTCTTTGCCAATTAACACTAAATTCTCCAACCGCAATCTTTGTTCCTGGATGATCAATCATTTGATATAAAACATCACAAGGAACAGTCACAGCTTGAATTCCTGCTTTGATCAATTCATGCACTTGATAAGTATTTTTAAAGCTTGCCGCAATAACTTTTGCAGGCATATGATTCACTCTCAACATTTCAATCAAGTCTTTCACATCTTGTACACCATCACCATAATTGCACATACGATTTGTATAAGGTGCCAAATATTCAGCCCCATTCATAGCTGCTAAGAATGCTTGATCTGCCGTATAGATAGCTGTAGCTAATGTGTGAATGCCCAATTTTTTACATTCTTTGATAGCTCTTAATCCCTCATGTGTAACAGGAATCTTCACATACATATTTTTATTACGAATCGAAGAAATCATTTTTGCCTCTTCCATGATTCCTTCAAAAGAAGTTTGCACGGTTTGAATAAGCAACAATTGATCTTCACTCAATACTTCACACAAATCTTTTACGACATCCATTGCTTCTCTACCTGATTTTGTAAGAATTGTAGGATTTGTCGTAACTCCAGTAATTGTTAGTAGTTCGTTTAATTCTTTAATTTGTTCAATATTTGATGAATCAATAATCAATTCCATGATGGATCCTCCTTAAGTTCATCTGTATCCTAACACTAGATAATATCAGTTTCAATATCCATTTCACATCAAACATATAATATTAAATGAACACATCAGAACATGTTCCTTTATGTTCTATTTTGTGTTTTAATAGATGTATGAACACAACACAAAGAAGATATGAGATTTATGAAAAACTAAAAAAAGATAAAACTGTGCAAGTTAATGAACTCGCAAATCAATACTGCGTTTCATTAATGACAATACGAAGAGATTTAGACATCTTAGAAAATCAAGGGTTGGCCACAAAAAGCTATGGAGGAGCTACATTAAACGAGTCTATTTCTGCAGAACCTGCTTTTGAAATCAAAGAAGGCATGTCTCAATCGGACAAAAAAGACATTGCGATATTTGCAAGCACACTCATTCAAGACGGAGATTCCATCTATCTAGATTGTGGCACCACTTGTCTTGAACTCTTTAAAAGGATCCATCATAAAAAGATCACAATATTCACTAACTTTTGGAAGATTCTTCAATATGTTGATCGAAACACAAAAGCTAAAATCATCATGGCTCCAGGAACCTATAATCCAATTACACAAGCTGCACTATCAGAAAGTACAATTCAGTTTTTTCAAAATTATTATATTGATAAAGCCTTTATTTCCGTACTTGGAATTGATTTAGACTATGGAGTATCCATTCCAAGTATGAGTGATGCCTTAGTTAAAAAAGCCATTCTTGATTCTTCCAATAAAAAAATTTGTTTGGTCGACCATACAAAATTTAATAAAAAATATATGTCAAAAATTGCCAATGTTGATGATTTTGACATGGTCATCACAGACAAACAATTAAAAGATGATTTTCATCGCGAAAACATAAAAAAAGCACATTGAGAAATGTGCTTTTGTTGACTAGAACGCTTTTGTTCCCTTTGTATATGTCATTTCAACAGAATAGTCATCATTTAATACAACTAAATCTGCATCTTTTCCTGTTTGAATAGATCCTTTACGATCATCCACATTCAACATACGAGCTGGGTTCAATGTACATGCATTGATAGCTGTTTGCCAAGGAACCATTGCCTTTTCAACTAGAATACGAAGTCCATTATTAACATGTAATGTACTTCCTGCAAGACCTTTAGTGTCTGTTAAGTGAGCACTTCCATCTGGATACAATTCGATTTCGTTACCACCAAATAATACTTTTGTACCAACAGGTAAACCTTTAACCATCAATGAATCTGTAATCATAATACAGTGATCTGGTCCTTTTGCGGTAAAGTAATCATTTAATGCTTCATAAGTTGAGTGATTTCCATCACAAATGATTTCACCATATACATCTCTATAACGCATTGCAGCTCCTACCAATCCTGGTTCACGGTGATGGAATTTAGTCATACCATTGAATACGTGAGTCATTGAGTTTGCACCATTCGCAATCGCTAATCTAGCCTGTTCAAAAGTAGCTCCTGAATGTCCTTGACTACATACAATTCCGTTTGCACGTAAGAATTTAGTTAATTCAAAATTATCATCATGTTCACAAGCCATTGTAACGATTTTAATTAAATTATTAGATGCTGCTAAATAGCGTTTAAATTGTGCTAAATCCGGTTTTACACAATATTGTTCAGGTTGAGCTCCCTTATAAATTTGATCCAAGTAAGGCCCCTCAAAGTGAATACCTAAAATTTCTGCACCTTCATAGCCTTCTTCAACAACTTTCGCAACATTTTTAACTGCATTTGTCAAAACTTCTTCAGACTGTGTAATTGTTGTTGGAAGAATACCAGTGACGCCTTCTTTAACAATGTTTTTCATCCAGTTACGAAGACCTTCTTCATTCGCATCATTTGTATCAAATCCATAAGCACCATGTGTGTGCACATCGATGAATCCAGGAATAATTCTCTTATCTCCGTAATCTTCATCTACATCTTTTTGGCCATAAGGATAGATATTAACAATTTTTCCTTCTTCTACTTCAATTTGGGCTGCCAACCAAGTATTTACCACCCAAACTCTTTTACTTTGAATAATCATATCGACAATTCCTCCTAGCTTTTATTATACTCTCAAGAAAAAGAAAACACTTACACTTTTTAGTATACTTTTTATATTTTTTATTTAAAAAATGTAAAAGTGTGCAAATGAATAGACATAACTCATAAAAAATTTTAAAATAAAGAAAGAGGTGAATCAAAATGAAAAGAGCTAAAAAAATTATAGATAACGTATACTGGGTCGGAGTAAGAGACTTAAACAACCGCCACTTCCATGGTGATTTATATCCAATTGATGAAGGATGTACATACAATGCCTATTTAGTGGTAGATGATGAAGTTACATTATTCGATACAGTAGAAGAAGAATTTACAGAAGAACTATTGGAAAGAGTTGAATCCGTACTACAAGGAAGAGAAATCGACAATATCGTCGTTCAACATACTGAACCAGATCATTCTGGAGGATTTAAAAAAGTCTATGCCAAATATCCAAACGCAAAAGTCTACGCATCTATTTCTGGTAAGAAAAATATGATTGAACAATACTTTGATCAAGTCCCTTATCAAGTGGTTAAGACAAACGATACAATCAATACTGGAAAATATGATTTTGTCTTTGTTGAAATGCAGATGATTCATTGGCCAGACAACATGTTGACGTATTGTCCACAATTAAAAACCGTATTCTCAAACGATGCTTTTGGACAACATATTGTAAACTTTAACTTAACGGATGAAGGATTAGATAAAGCTTATTGTTTAAAACAAGCCAAAGAATACTTTGCGAATATTGTTTTACCATATACTACACCAGTACAAGCTAAATTAAACCTTATTCTAGGTATGAATTTAGACATTGAATATATCATGCCTGCTCATGGTATTATCTGGAAAGACTATATTGGTGATATCATTGAAACATATAAGGGTATCGCTGCTCAAAAAGTAGAAAATAAAGCCGTAATTGTATATGAATCTGTATGGAAACATACGCAACAAATTGCTGAAAGTCTAGCTGAAGGATTCAGTGATGCTGGTATGGATGTCAAAGTCTATAAGTTATCCGACACAAAATCAAGTATTGTAATGCGTGAAATTATGGATGCTAAAGTTGTATGTATCGGATCTGGTACGTACAATAATGTCATGGCACCAAGTGTTGCAGCTTTCCTTGAACACATTCGTCCATGTAAGTTCAAAAATAAAAAAGGTATGGCCTTTGCCGCATATGGATGGTTTAACCAAGTTGCCAAAGAAATCGATACAAGAATGCAACAGTCTGGAATTGAATCATGCCACGATGTGATCAGCCAATGTTACACACCAAGTGATGATCAATTAGAAGATTACTACAATATGGCTCATGAAATCGCAAAAAATTG
>NZ_CATVYQ010000018.1:0-36193 GCF_958348295.1 uncultured Holdemanella sp. | reverse complement strand
AAATCCCTATGACTTTTAAAGGTTGATTTATCCCTATCTAGTTTTATATATTCGTTAAGCCTGGATACAATTTTATATCCAGGCTTTAAATCGTATTGCAGTTAAAAATACGATGTTTTTGTATTGAACAGAACTTTCATATTACGCTAATATTTTCTATCTGGTCTTATAAGAGCCAGATATTTTTTTATTCTTTTCATCAGTTCTTCTGTACCCATTCATTTTCTTAATTAAAGCCTCATATTTGTTATGGCAGTAGATAGATTTACTATGTAATTTATTACGCGTATATCATGGAGTATCAAAAAGAATATTGCCTCTGTATTATTGTGAATACAAGTATAGATTTAATCACAGAAAGCGCAGATTCATTATGAATAAAATCAAGGATTATATTACACAGTTTAAAGTAGCCATTAAAAAAATGATTCGTGATTTTGTGGAACAATATGCCATGGCTAGAGGACTTGAAATTTTCTAGGGATGTCAGATGGGTACTTACAAAATAATAAATATACTATATAGTTGATTATTCATTGCTTATTAAATTGTTTGTTATAGAGATAAAGAATTCTTTTGACCATATGTTAAGAACACGAATCTCTTTGATAAATGGAATGACATCTTCTTTTGCTTGCACATAACCAATTTCTTGAAATCGAGGGATTCACATATTTTTTATATCATCACATGTAATCGTATTATTTTCATTTATTTGCATAAATTAGTAATTTATTTGCACAAATTAGTGGATTTTAAACGGGGGGGGGGGTAGACTTGTTAATATACATAAAATACTTTATATAAAGTATAAATGAACAGATTCAAAGCTAATTTAGATGTTAAATTGTCTAGAGAACACTGTTGTAAGCGCATACGATACGATGTAAAATTATTACAACCCATTAAGTGATTCTCAGAATTTAATTAGAACAATTTTAGAATATGAAGTATGTGCTTATATAACTTTATGTTTATATAAGAAATAGTATTATGAGGATTAAAAATGGGTTTGTTAAGTGATATTAATATTGTATAAAGATTCTTTTATACAATGTTAAGATTGTAAGCAGTGAATATAGCTGTGGTTATATGTTATGAGAAATCAATAATATTTTAATTTGTTTGTACAAATTAGTAGTGTTGTTTGTATTTTTTATTTTCATTTATTTTTTTAAAAATTTAACATATAACCAAAAATGTTTAAAACGTACTAAATACGTTGGATTAAGACACTTTAATTGAAATAAATATAACCGTTTAAAATATTTCAAAAAAAGCGCTTGCAATCGATTTTACCTTTATGTAAAATACATGTGCTAAATTTTAGTTGTACTAATGTATTTATAACATTGTAGTTAGATTTGTTTAAGATAAGGTAGAAATGCATATATCAACTAATTAACAAAAGATGATGTATGCTCATCTTAACATAATCTTAATGTGTGGATAGGGATATGGATAAGAAGGATTTAAGACATTTAAAACGAAAAGAATTGATTGACTTGATTGATAAGATGCAGACGGATAGTGATCTTGTGTCTAATGAAGAGGTCAAGGAAGAGCTTAGTCGTTTAAAAGAGAGAGAAAGATATTTAAAAAAAGTACAGAAGACATTGAGTATACTTGTTGTCGTGGCTGCTATTTCTGTATTGGTGGCAACACTTTGGATGCCAGTACTAAAGATTTATGGTTCGAGTATGGATCCGACTTTAGAGAATGGGCAGATCGTAGTGTCTATAAAAACTAAAAAATTAAAGTCGGGTGATGTTGTAGCTTTTTGGCAGGGTAATAAGTTATTGGTAAAGCGTGTTATAGCTAGTCCTGGTCAAAAGGTGGATATAGATGTGAATGGAAAGGTGTTTGTGGATGGCAAGGCTATTTCAGAATCCTATTTGGATAGTGAGTCACTTGGAAATACAGACATAGACTTTCCACATCAGGTAGAAGAGTCTCGATGGTTTTGTATGGGTGATAATCGCGAGAGTTCGATTGATTCAAGAAGTGCTGTAATTGGAGATGTTTCAAAAGAACAAATTGAGGGTAAGGTATTATTTTCGGTTTGGCCTTTAAATAAAATTGGAATTGTAAAGTAATAGAAAGCAGGTGAGATTGTGCAGGAGTATTTAAGGCGTTTATTACAAGACAAAGCGCGCTTAAAAAAATGGAAAAAGATCATGATAGCACTTTCGTGTATTGTGGTCGTATGTACTGTATATGCACTATCTTTACCTGCTCAAACATTAGCTTGTGATAAGGAAGAGCATACGCATACGGCTGAGTGTTATGATGAAAACAATGAATTGATTTGTGAAAAGGAAGAACATACGCATACGGATGATTGTACTAAACAAGAAGAAGTCAATGAAGCAAATGAAGCAAATGAACAAGAAGAAAGTACCGTTGTCAAGGATGAGCCGGAAACAGTGAGTGAAGAGGTTTTGACTACAAATAATGAATTAATATTAAATAATCAATCTGAATATAAGTACTCAGTTTCAATGATGTATAAAGAGAAAGGTGTAGAAAAACAGTTTCCAAATAATGCAAGCTCATATCCGGATGATCTAAGCTTAAAAATAAAATTAAATGTTACAGATATTCCGCTTCAAGATTTAAAAGATAAATATAATCGTTCTTTTACTTATAATCTTCCGAAATTTTTCAAAATTGCTCAAACCGGACCGAAAGATATTCTTGATAAAAATGATAATAATCATGTTATTGGTAACTTAATTATTTCAGATGGAAAGGTTGTTGTTACTTATAATCAAGGGATTTTTAACAATATAACGAGTGAACATAAACTTAGTGGTGATTTTGAAATCGAAGGTTCAATGAAGTTGGCTTCGCTAGATCCAAGAAGTGGGAAAACCAATTTTGGTACTCCTTCTGGAAATATTCAATTAGATTATGGTTCTGACTATATTCAACGATATGGAAATGTAGAATTAGCAAAATCTCATACAAAAGTAGGTTCGAGTGACTATATTGATTATACAATTGAAGTTAGGGCTGGAGCAGAGGGATGTAAAGACTTGGTTGTAGTAGATAAGTTTACCCAGAATAAAAACTTAGTCACTTATGAAGGGATTACAACGGCTGAAAAAGTATTAAATGGTAAAGAAAATAATTATGATCCATATGAGGAAAGACATTCTGATGAAACTGCAGGAAAAATATATTTGACAAATGCAGATAATTCTGAACAGAAGATTCCAGAGTTAAATGAGCCTGGAAGTTTTGTATGGACTATTGGTGATATGAAGCCAAATGAAATTCGTAAATTACATTATTATGTAAAATTATCAGATGCTCCTGGTGTTATAGAGACTAGAAATAATCAAAACGTAAACAATACAGCAATTGTTTATGCAAGGGGAAATGGAAACAACATATTTAAGAAGGCTGAAAAGACAGATCTATTTGAAACTAAATTAAATAAATCAATGAATAAGACTGTTTTGCCGAGCAAAGACGGAAAGAGTTATATAAGGGATACAGATGGGAATTATACGATAAATTATAAACTTGAGTTTACTTCTACTACGGATAGTAACTATCCATTAAAGGACTTTGGTTTCTGGGATTATTTAAGTAAAACAGATGATGATATTACTACAAATGGTGATATTACTTATGTAAAGGATTCAATCAAATTGTTTGAAAAGAAAAAGGGAAGTAGTAAGTATACTGAAATAAACAAAAACAATTTTAATGTAGAATGGGCATCAAGAAATAGTTCAGAATATTCGGTTGATTGGAATGTAAATCGGCTTAGTTTTCATTTAAAAGGAAAAGATGGCCACCCAATCACTGTGAATCCTGGGGATTCTTATTATGTAACGTATAGTGTTAAGGTAAAGCCTGAAGTATTTGCGAAGATGCAAAGTGATTCGGTACCAATAAAAAATAGTTTTAGCGTGAATTCATCAAATGCGACACAAAAGGATGGTGCAAATCAAGGATTTATAGCTTCTAGCGACATTAAAACAGTTAATTTGGATGATTATAAATGGGTGAATAAGACTCAAACGGAGATTACCAAGGATACTCCGATAACTATGAGTGGGAAAAGGTATAATGAGAGTTTCGAAGAGGATAAAGAAACGACTACTTTTACAGTTCCCAAAGATAGTTATAAATATGAGGTTATAGTCAATAAAACACATGGATTATGGGATGTCACAAATGCTACTCTTCAAGATTCGTTTAGTTCAAACGAAATGGCTTATGTGGGTTATGCAAAAATTAGCGCTCATGATGAAAAAAGTGGAAGTGATCAGACTCCTGTCTGGCTAAAAATTGATGGCAAATCAAGTTTTTCTATTGATTTAAAGAGAATAGGATTTAATAAAGAAAACACTTATTCATATACCATTGAATATTATGCAAAACCTAAAGATTTACGTATGGTTAGTCAAGTAACTGTTACAAATACATTTGCGTTGAATGGAACTGTAAAAAAAGGAAATGATCCATTTACTTTTGATAGAGTGAATTCTTCTTCTAGTGTTACTCTTGTGGGTGATTATAATATTGGGACTTCAAAGTACTCTTGGTATTATGAGAAACCAAAAGAGGATGCTACGTATTGGAAAAATGGAAAGCTTTATTGGGTTATTGAAGTGAGTGGTTCTGGTATCAAGAAAGATACTAAGATTACTGATTGTATATCAAGTGATAGTAATCTTGAGGATCATTTTTTACATAGTGATCCTCATGGAAATGATGATTCGATTGTTGGAGTCTATTTGAATAATGATAATCCGTCTACATGCTATAAGAATTTTGAAGAATATAGTAAAACACATACACCAGAGAATATAGGTAATTATTTCGATATTGAATATAACAAAGGTAAATTTGGAAATATTGCTTCTGTGGCTAGTCAAGACTATGGTAAATTGATATTGACTGCTAAAAAGAATATAGATCTTAATCAAAAAAATATGTATATTGTGATTCAAACAAAGCCTTGTAACTTACCGCGTGAGTATCGTAAGCCTCTAACGTATAGAAATGAGCTTTGGAAAAAAGATCCTGGTGAAAAAGATACCAAAATAGAAACAGCGGATAAAAAGCTTTATTATGGTGGAGATATTTTAAAAGAGTTAGGTCAAGTATTTACTTATGATGGTACGAAGGTCGTTACAGATAGATCTGTTGGTGGTAAGGATATTGATTGGCAAGACCCTACAAGTAAAATATCTACAGAGTTATTAGAAAATAAAAAAGGTGTATATGCTTCATGGGCATTTAAACTGAATTATGCGGGTGAATTACAAGGTGATTATCGAGTCGAAGAACAAATTCCAGAAGGAATGGATCTTGCATATATTCGAATTAAATGGCATGGTCAAAATGCTTCGGATGTACAATCTACAGTAATTTCAAATTTAGGAAATGACTGGGATAAAATAGAAAATACTTCAACAAATGATAATGGTAATTCTCAGCCAACAACTTATTATGTGAGCAAAGACAAGAGAAGGGCATTGATTCAATTAGGTAGCTTTACTGCTAGTAAAGAAGAAGATACATATTCAGTTGATGTGCAGGTTGTTTGTAGAGTTACAGATTCACAGGTGTTGCTTGATGGCAATAGTCAAACATTTACTAACAATGTGACTCTTCTAAATAAAGATGGTTCAAAAACTATTGCGACTGCAAAATCGAATGCGACAATTCAAAAGAATAACTTAGAAAAAAGTCATGTTGAGAATGGAAAGAAAATTAATTATACAATTGTTGTCAATCCATTAGGCCAGAATCTACCTTCAAACGCAAGTGACAATAAACTTAAATTAATAGATGAATTAAGTAATACTTTAGAATTGGATTTAGCTTCTATTCAAATAGAAGGCGATAACAACAATATCGATAAGAGTTTTGATAAAGATACCAATACTTTAAAAATAACTGTTCCAAATGAACAAAGGGTTGCGATTAAATATACAGCTATAGTTAAAGCTGCGCCAGGTAAGCCGGTGGATCTAACTAATAAAGTTTATTGGGAAAATCATTCAATTAATGGTGGTAAAACGGATACTATTAATGAATATTCGTATAGTTTTAATGCGGCTGGTACATCAACAATTACCAGAAAGCCAGATTTAACAATTACTAAAATGGATGCTGATACGCTTAATACGATGAGTAATGTTAAATTTAAGGTTTATGAATGTGAATTAAATAATGGAGAGATTCAGCGTGTTCAACCTGAAAAAGAGGAAGATGGAACAACTGATACGAATGGTACTTTTACACAGACTAAAGAATTCAATAAAATTTATGAGGTAAAAGAAATAGAAACTCCAAAAGGATATGTTGAAAACAAAGAGTCAAAGTACATTATGTGTGTTAAACAAGATGCGTCTGGACATTTATCAGAAGATGTACAAGCATATATAGATTATTGTAATTCTAAACAAGATTCGAAATATACATATGTAGATAATGTAAGTGATTTTAAATTAACTATATCTAACGTTCAAAAGGGTATTATGGTTAAAAAGCAATTTACAAACAATGCTGCCGAAACTGATAAAAGTCCAGTGAGTGGTACTTATAAATTTGGATTGTATGGTAATGCAGAAGGAACTGGAGATCCATTACAAACCATAGATATTAAGTATGGTCCTAATGATACTGGTGTTAAGTCTGCAAAATTTAGAAATCCAGATAATCTAGACGAAACATATTATGTTTTCGAATTAGATAATAAACAACCGATTTCAGCTTCTAGTGAAGCTAATATAAATTCAATGCAATATAAAGTGGTTTATGAAAGCAACTCAAAAGACAACTCAAAAGCTACAAATATTGCAAAAGTCGGTGATACGGTTACCGTGACAAACAAAAGCCGTACAAAAATACTACCTTCAACGGGTGGTACTGGAAACCTGATTTACAGGATGTCAGGAACAGCCCTAGTGGTTGTAGGAGTGATAAGCCTGTCAATTATAGATAAAAAAAAGAGAAAAAAGAAAGTAGGAGAAAGTAATGAAATTAATTAAAAAGATTGCAGCCATTATGTTTGCGTTCATGATGGTATTCTCATTAAGCACAAACGTGAAGGCAACTAGTGGTTCACAGATCGATGGTAACAACGGTACAATTACAATCAATAAAGCCATTGATGGACAAGAGTATAAAATCTATAAGATTTTTGACTTAGAGAGTTTTGATACTGAACCAACACCAGATGGGGCTTATTCATATAAAATCACTGCAGCATGGAGAGAATTTTTCACGACTGGATATGGTAAAGACTATGTAACTGAAGAAAATGGTTATGTAAAATCAAGCCTTAAAGAATCTAATGCTGCTGAATTTGCTCAACAAGCTTTAGCGTATGCGCACCAGAAAGGAATTCAACCAACAGATCGAAAAGAAGCAGCAAATAAAAAAGTTGAATTTAGTCATTTACAATATGGATATTATTTAGTTGATTCAAATATTGGAGCTCTTTGTGGTTTAACTACAACAAAACCTGATGCTACAATTGATGAAAAGAATGGGGTGCCAAATGTTGAAAAGAAAGTATTGTATAATGGACAATATGGATCTGATAGTTATGCTAGTATTGTTTTGTTGTAAAATTTGAAACCAATATATATGTAAAAAAAGGTGCAAAGAACTATGTGTTACATGATCAAATGCAAAAAGGGCTAAAATTAAATGAAAATTATAATGAAGGTACTCAATTAGCCGCTACAACATTGCAAATGTATGCTATTTATGATGATCCAGATAATCCTGAAAATGATTTTTATGATTTACTAAAGGACGGTACACACTACGATCTTAACAAAAATGATGACGGTTTTACTGTTACTTTTAGAGAAGATTTTTTAAAAAGCCATGAGAATTTAGATTATAATATTTTTGTATCATATTCTGCTACTTTAACAAAAGATGCTGCTATTACATTCACTAATAGTAATGTAGAAGCAAATGAAAATAAAACTTGGTTAACATATGGTAACGATAATACGTCTAATGATGCAAAAACATATACATATACATTTGGTGTACCTGTATTTAAATATACAGGTGCAAAAAAACCACTTGCAGGTGCACAATTTACATTGTATGGCAAAGATAATGTTACTCAAATTGAATTAATTCAAACTGATGACATAAATGGAGTTCCAACTTATCGTAAATTTATTAAAGGGGATAACAATAAAGATAAAGTAACGAATATTAAAACTAATGCAAAGGGTAAATTTAATATAACTGGTCTAGATGTAGGTACATACTATCTTGAAGAAACAGAAGCACCTAAAGGGTATAATCGATTAACAGATAGAATAGAAGTAACTATTTCAAAAGATGTTGATGGAGCTACATTTGTTAGATTGTTACAAGGCACTTCTGACACAGATGTAATTAATGTAGAAAACAACACTGGTACATTACTACCTTCTACTGGTGGTATGGGTACAACACTAATCTATTTGATTGGTGGTGCATTAGTACTAGGTTCTGGATTTGTTTTGGCTAACAAAAAAAGAGCGAAAGCTAAATAATTGAATGAATTTACGTTGTTGAGGGAATGTTCTACATTCTCTTAACAACAGTAAAAAGAGGATTGTAGCGAATGTTTGTTACAGTCCTGTTCTTACTGTTGTTGAATAAAAAGGATAAAGGATATGAAACGGATCAGGGAAATTGTAGTCGTCTTATTTGTTTTTGTGTTTGTGTTATGTGATAGTGTAATCGCAAATGGTATGGGTGGATCGATTATTATTGATAATGCGATTGATGGTGAGATGTATACGATTTATAAGATGCTAGATTTGGAAAGCTTTGATGGGGATAACTATTCTTATAAGATTTCTTCTGAGTGGGATGAATTCTTTGATTCTGGTGATGGTCGTTTCTATTTTGATGTGAATTCGAATGGTGGTGTAGCTTTTGTTGGGGATGAGCAGAGTATGGATTTGGTTGCTCAAAGGGCATTGGCTTATGCGAAATCTCATGAGAGTATTACGAAAAAAAGTCAACGGGCAGTTGGAGGTATTGTTGAGTTTAAAGATTTAGATTTGGGTTATTATTTAGTGGATTCAAGTGTAGGGGTTCTTTGTGGTTTGACTACTACGAATTATGTGGTTCGTGTTGAAGAGAAGAATGAAAAGCCTACTTTATCGAAGTATGTGAAGATGGATGGTACGGATTCTTTGGGTAAGTACGCTACGGCTGGTATTGGTGATGTGGTGTATTTTACGAGTGTTATAAGGAATTTTAAAGGTGCTGAAAATCTTGTGTTTAAGGATGAGATGGAGAAGGGGTTATCGTTAAATTTGGATTCAATTGTTGTTTCTTTGGTTAATGATAATTTGATTATAGATTTAAATGAAAATGAGCATTATAGTGCATTGGATTTAGGAAATGAATTTGAGGTTTTATTTACTTTTGATGGTTATAGAATTTTAGAAAATCATTGTATGGATTGTGATATAAGAATTTCGTATAGTGCCATTGTTAATAAGGATGCATGTACTAATAATGCGAATGTGGCTAGTTTGAAATATGGTGATCATCTTGTGTCATTATCGGATAAGGTGAATGTTGGTGTATTGAGTATTCCAGTGTTTAAGTGTTCGGTGAATAGAGTTGGGCTTGAGGGTGCTGAGTTTAGTTTGTATACAAGTGAAGTGGATGCATTGAATGATGTGAATTGTATTCGTTTTATTGAAACAAAGGATTCTAATGTGTTTCAAAAGTCTGATTTGGGTCAGGGTCTTATAAAGACGGATCGTAGTGGTCGCTTTGTTCTTTCCGGTTTGAAGTCTGGAAGGTATTTTCTTAGGGAGGTTCAAGCTCCTAGAGGATACAATAAATTGAGTGATGTTGTTACTGTTGTGGTAAATCCAGTTCTTGGTTCTTCAAATGAAATTATGGGTCAGTCTTTCCTTGTTTTTTATGGCATGAATGTGGGTAAGGCTGAGGTTGAGGTTGAAGTTCAAAATCAAAGTGGTAGTTTATTACCTTCTACGGGTAGTGTTGGAACATGGTCTATTTATTTAATTGGTTTTGTATTTGTGCTTGTTTCGTTTGTATTATATAGAAAGTTTAATGATTAGTTTTTTGTTGTTAGGGGAATGGATTGTAAGATGAAGAAACATATTTCAACTATAATTGCGATACTTGTTTTTGTGACTGGCTTATCGTTGTTATTGTATCCTACTGTTAGTAATTATTGGAATTCTTTGCATCAAAGTCGTGTTGTGGCAAATTATTCGGATGCTTTGGCTAAGATGGATCAAAAAAAGAAGCAGGCTGAGATTGATCGGGCTGTTGAATATAATGCTGGGTTAATAAATAATGGTGGTCGTTTTACTCCAAGTGATTCTGAGCTTAGTGAATATAAGAGTCTATTAAATGCGGATGGTACGGGTATGATGGGGTATGTTACGATTCCTAAGATTCAGGTGAAGCTTGCGATTTATCATACGGTAGATGAGTCTGTATTGCAGGTAGGCGTTGGTCATTTAGAGGGTTCGAGTCTTCCTGTTGGTGGTGCTAGTACGCATTGTGTTATTTCATCTCATAGAGGTCTTCCGAGTGCAAAGTTATTTACGGATTTGGATAAGCTTAAAAAGGGAGATTATTTTTATTTACATGTATATGATAAGGTGCTTGCATATCAAGTCGATAATATCGCGATTGTTGAGCCGAATGATTATGGTTTATTAGAAATTGAAGAAGGTAAGGATTTATGTACATTATTTACTTGTACGCCTTATGGTATTAATACGCATCGATTACTAGTTCGTGGACATCGTGTAGAGAATATGATGGATGAGAAGAATTTAACGGCAGATGCTGCGAAGGTAAATCCTTTGGTTGTGGCTAGTGTCATTGGTTTGATTTTGTATGGTATTGGGTATGTTGTATATCGAATGAAAAGGAAGGGAGTGTAGGTGATGAAAAAAGGAATTTATTTTATATTCATTTCGTTATTGTGTTGTCTTTTACCTACAACTCTATTCGCAAAAAGTGATTTGATGAATTTGGATGTTTCTTGTCCAGTATCAGATATGCAGGTTTCTTTATATCGAGTAGCGGATGAGAATTATAAATTGACAGGTGTATTTTCAAATTATTCTGTTGATTTAAAACAAGATGTACAAGGGGCTGCCAATGCATTAGAGAATCGTATTTTAATGGATGGCATTGAGGCAGATGCTTATGCGACTTCTGATTCTTCTGGTAAGGCTGGTTTTTCTGGTCTAGAATCCGGTATTTATTTGGTGGTAGGAAAAGAAGTTGAATCGAATGGTGTATTTTATATGCCACAAGTATCCTTAGTTTCTTTAAGTGGTGATTTAAGTGTGGATTTAAAGTATGAGACTAGTAATAAGGCGAGTCGTATTCATGTATTAAAGGTATGGAAGAAGGATAATAAGAAGTCTCGTCCTAAATCGATTGAGGTATGTTTATTAAGGTCAGATGGTATAGTGGTTGATAAAGTGAAATTAAATTCAGATAATCAATGGTCTTATACTTGGGATTCTCTTTCAACTTTATATACATATAGTGTAATGGAAACAAGTGTTCCTTCTGGCTATAAAGAGAGTTGTTATAGGGAAAAGGATAGTGTTGTTTTAACAAATACGGGTAGTTATACGGATAAGAAGAAAGAGAAAAAGGATGATGAGCTTGCTTTCACGGGACAGTTATGGTGGCCAGTTCCTGTTTTATTGTTTGTTGGACTTGTTTTATTTGGCTTAGGACGCCAGTTGCGTAATGAGAAATAAAATAGGAAGAATCATATATTGTATAGGTATCGTTTGTATAATTCTATCGTTATCTTTATGTTCTTATAATGTCTATGATTCGTTGCGTTCTTATTATGTTTCAAAACATATGATGAGTGAGTATCATACTTTAAAAACTTCTTCAGGAGAAATACCAGACTACGTATTAAATCCAGATATGGAAATGCCTGAACAAAAAGTGGATGGAATACCTTGTGTTGGTATTCTTGAAATTCCTAGTTTGAATTTGAAGCTTTGTGTAACAAGTACATTTAGCTATGAATATATGAAGAAACTTCCTTGTCGATATTATGGAAGTATTTATAAGAATAATATGGTAATTGCAGCTCATAATTCTTGGTTTCATTTTGGTAGGTTAAATACTTTACATAATGGTGACAAAATCATTTTTACAGATGTGAATGGAAATAGTTTTGAATATGGAGTGGATGCGATAGAGGCTCTTAAACCAAATAGTGTGGAGGCTGTAACAAATGGTAAATGGCCATTAACTCTATATACTTGTACGTTGGATGCGCAGTATAGGGTGGTTGTAAGGTGTAAGTGATAGATAAAAAAAGGATGGTTTTATAATAATGATTATTCAGTTTATTAATTTATTGGTGCAAAATTTAAATGAAATCGGCTATATTTTTGCTTTATCTATGCAATTTGTTGCATCTTGTTTGCTTTTTAGAAATGTTTTCAAAGGGAGAAATGTTATAATCAAAGATTTTTTTAACAATGTATCTACTACAACTAATTTAGAAGACAAACCAGAATACAATAAGAATGATTTTAAAGAAAAATTTTTAGAAGCATATTCTAATAGTTGGGCATTATTCCTTTTTATATGTGGTTTTATTCTTAGAATATTTGTATCCAAAGGTGATTTAAGTTTTTGGCAAATTGTTTTGTATGTTATTGTACTATCTATATTATTAATTAAAATAGTTTTTAAATATTTTGTAGATGCTAAAGCGTCTAAAAATGTTGAAAAGCATGTAACTTATGAGGAACTCGAAGAACTGGGTATAAAAATGCATAAAATCAGCAAATTGGAAAATGAAGAGAATGTACATTCAAGCGATAGTAAAATAAATGATAGTAGTAATAAAAATGATTTATATTTAATGAAACTAAATCATGCTTTAACTTTATATAAAAGTATAGAATATTCTGATGAAAAGCAAATAAAAAATGTGAACCTATATAGAAAAATTAAGTTTTATGCAAAACAAATTTTTAAAGCCTTTAAAGAATCTTTAATATGCCTAAGTATAACATTTACTGTATATGGAATAGTTATATTAATTTTTATGTTAGCTAAAGATCCAAAATTAGAAACTATTATTTCAGTATGTATATTTGCATTGGTTCTTAGAATGTTTGATATTAGCTTTGATAAAGTTGATGAAGGTGTGCACAGGGTATCGAAAGTTGATAAAGAGTTGTACGAAATAGCTTTAGATATATATGATCAATTATGTTTGGACCAAGATGATCAAGATAAAAGGAAATTAAAGGATTATATGGAAAGACGATTTCTAAATCAAAAATGACATGAATATCTAAATTTTTATTAGCAATCAAATTATTTATTGAAACATATAAAGTAGAATCTTATCTAGGTGATCTTTGTGTAGTTAATTTGTATGGAGTTAGGTGAATTTGCTCTCCAGGATTTTAAAGGGTGATATATACCTCAAAATGGTTTATAGCTGATATTGGGCTCGGACAACATTTAGGTTTACCACCAGGCACATATTTAGATGTACACGAATAGAGACTATAACCTTGTTTCGTTTTTTTGATTGTGTGACCAGGAGAACGGAACTTTTCGACCAAGTCAGGATAAGTAACATACCTTTTCGTAACAATAATGTACACCAATACACTATTAAAGTGCATAAAAAAATAAGTAATCTTAAATCACTAAAATTTGAAGATTATTTCATGCGTAATCATTAAAAGCAAAAAATGGCCCTGGACTTTAATGATATATTGTGTATAATATAAATGAAGGTAGAAATACCAGAAGCGGTGTACCCTACCAAAACCAAGTGGGAGCGAAAAAAGCGGTGTACCCTACCAAAACCAAGTGGGAGCGAAAAAAGCGGTCAATCCTTTTTTGGATTGACCATTTCTTTATTTTAGGAGTAGTTATGTGGCAATTAAGAGATAATAGAATTGTTTTAATTAGAATTTCAATGGAATATACTGATTTTTTACGTAATACTATTGATTCTAAAGTTCCGCTAGAACATATGGGCAGTGATAATTTTCCCAGACCATTTATTGGTATCTTAATTATGAATAATGAAAACCAGTTTGTAATCCCATTGACATCACCAAAGGCAAAGCATGCTAGAATGAGCAATGGCCTGGATTTTCACAAAATAAATGGTGGGGAATACGGTGCTATCAATTTTAATAACATGTTTCCAATTATAAATGATGATAGGATTTATCAAATTATTGATACTGGATTCAACTCCGATTGTTCGGAAGCAGAATTACAATATAGAAACTTGGTTAGAAACCAATTAACTTGGCTAAATTTGAGTCATAACAAAGCTTTAGTATTAAGAAAAGCAGAAAATTTATATAACTTATATATATCTGGGGAATTAGATGAAAAAGTCAAAAGAAGATGTTGCAATTTCATAAAATTACAAGAAGAATATATGAATTACCAATTATAAATTTGTAATAATTTTCTTTGCATTTTTTGATATTGCATATATTAAACGAAGATGAGAGCTTTATACTTTTCATCTTTTTTAATTCAATTTTTTCACTAAGATTAAACAAAGAATTGTTACACCTAAATATGTTATTTGTTTATAAGCACACTGTTACAGGAGAATACTTATGAAAAAATTTAAGCATTTACCACATTCTTTACAAATATATCTTTGTGTTCCATCTTTTTTATGGTCATATTTTATAAAACCATTAGATCCACAGAATGGATATTGTTTTATGTCTAAAGAATTTATAAATTCAATTTCAAAAATAGATGATGTTGCATGTTTAGCGTCATACCAATCTTGAACAGTATTTTCTACAAGAAACTGTCCTTCAGATTTTTCAGAATCTTCAGACCAAGTAAATGAATGTAAAGATGGATACTTTCTACGTTCTTTTCGTATTCATTTGTGTTTGGCGGTTCGGAGTTTCACGAGATGAATAACTAGAACCGCCAAGTTCCTCTTGATGATTATTCAACTTATGAAGCTCTTCAAGAGCTTGCCTTTCCACAAGCGTTCTAATTATAGCGCTGCCTGTAACAATTTATCACTTACCAGCCATTTGCAAAAGAGGAGTTAAAAATAAATAATCTTAAATCACTAAAATTTGAAGATTATTTAATGCGTAATCACCAGTGTTCATTACATGCGTTTGTAGTACTAGTTTTTATATTTAATTTGTATTATACTTGAGTTAGGTTCCGTATCGGAATTTATTTTTTTTGGAGGAGTTATGAAAATTATTGTAGTGGGTGATGGAAAAGTTGGATTTGCGATTGCGAAACAATTAAACCAGGAAGGTCATGATATTACAGTGGTTGAAAATAAATCGAATGTTCTATCTAGTACCATGAATCAGTTGGATATTGTTGGTGTACAAGGAAATGGTGCAAGTTTAGATACGTTAATGGAAGCTCGTGTATCGTCTTCGGATTTGTTGATTGCGGCTACATCAACGGATGAAGTGAATATCATTTGTTGTTTAATGGCAAAAAAATTAGGTGCTAGACATACCATTGCACGTATACGTAATCCAGAATACAACAATACCGTTCGTTTAATTAAGGATGAATTGGGATTGAGCATGAGCATCAATCCTGAGCAGGCAGCGGCTCGTGAAATTTTGCGTGCCATTCGATTCTCAAATTCAATTAAGGTTTCTTCTTTTGCGAAGGGAAGAATTGAACTTGCAGAAGTGAAGATTACCGAAAATTCACCACTTTCAAACATGCGTATTTGCGACATCAATCGTCGTTTGAAAAGTGAAGTCTTGTTTGTGGCAATTCAACATAATGGCGAGGTTATTATTCCAAATGGTAATACCGTCATCTATGAAAAGGATCGTGTAACACTAACGGGTTCTACAACACAATTAGAAAAATTCTTCATTAAAGTTGGTATTTTAAGTGATCGAACTGTAAATGAGGTGATGATTGTTGGTGGTGGAAGAATCACATATTATTTGACGAGCATGTTGTTAGAACTAGGTATGGATGTAAAGATCATTGAAATCAAAAAAGATAAGTGTATTAGTCTTGTAGAAAAATTCCCACAGGCAACAGTTATTAATGGGGATGGAACGGATCACGAATTATTATTAAGTGAATCTTTGGAAGAAATGGATGCGTTTATTGCACTTACAGATAATGATGAGGAAAATGTTATTATTTCAATGTTTGCCCAAAATCATGGTGTTACGCATGTCTTGCCTAAGGTAAACCGTGTTTCTTTAGGATTCTTATTGGATAAATTAGGCTTAGAAAATTCAATTACACCTAAATTTATTACGGCCAACCAAATTGTGCAGTATGTTCGTGCTATGCAAAATACAGTTGGATCAAATGTTGAATCATTGATCAAACTTGTAGATGACAAACTTGAAGCTTTAGAATTTAGAGTTCGTGATAACTGTCGTTTTATTGATGTGCCAATCAAGGATTTAAATATTCGTAAAGGGATTATCATTGCGTATGTAACACATAAAGGTGTTTCTAAAGTAGCTACTGGTGATACGCGTATTCAATTATCGGATACCGTGATTATTATTAGTAAGGTTGCAGGATTGAGGGATATCAATGATTTACTATCTTAAGCACAATTTACATAAATTAAACTGGGCCATGATCGGTAACGTATTAGGTATGGTTCTTGTTGCACAGGCTTGCCTAATGGTTTTACCTGTGATTGTGGATTTGATTTATCATGAAGGGATATATGATTCCTATTTGATTGTCATTGCGATTTGTCTAGTGTTAGGTTATGTCTTAACAAGAAAAAAGGCTAGAGTTAATTCTTATTTTGCCAAAGATGGTATGATTGCGGTAGGACTTGCATGGATTGTTGTATCTTTCTTTGGTGGTTTACCATTTTATTTATCCAATGAAATTCCTTCTTTTGTAGACTGTTTCTTTGAAGCGGTTTCTGGATTTACTACAACTGGATCTAGTATTTTAACAGAAGTAGAAAATTTAAAGCATGCCACACTTTTCTGGCGTAGCTTTACGCACTGGATTGGTGGTATGGGTATCTTAGTCTTTATTTTGGCTTTACTACCAAAATCAAATGATCGTGATATGCACATTATGCGTGCAGAAGCTCCAGGACCAACAATTGGCAAGCTAGTACCTCGAATGCGTCAATCAGCTATGATTTTGTATACAATGTATATGGGTTTAACAATAATACAGGTGATTTTACTTTTGATTGGTAAAATGCCATTGTTTGATGCGCTTTGTAACACATTTGGTACAGCAGGTACCGGTGGTTTTGCGATTAAAAATACTAGTATTGGTGCCTACAACAATTCGTATTATGAAGTGATTATTACGATTTTTATGATTTTATTTGGTGTCAACTTTAATATGTATTACTTCTTATTAATTAAAGATTTTAAACAAGTCTTTAAAAATGAAGAATTACGTACATATTTAGGTGTGATCTTATTCTCAATTGTTTGCATCACATTAAATATTCTATCTATGTATAATTTTGATGTATTAAAATCCATTCGTCTAGCTAGTTTTCAAGTTGGATCAATTATTACGACTACGGGTTATTCTAGTTGCGACTATAGTATATGGCCACAGTTTAGTAAGATGATTCTATTCTTGTTGACCATTCTTGGGGCGAGTGCTGGATCTACAGGTGGTGGTGTGAAGGTTTCTCGTATGTTGATCATTGTAAAAAAAATCAAGTTGGATATTCAAAAGCTATTACACCCTCAAAAAGTAGAAGCCATCACAATGGATGGAAAAGTAGTAGATACAGAAATCGTAAACCAGATTTTAGCTTATTTTTGTAGCTTTATCATTATTGTTGGAATTTTGTTGTTCTTAGTTTCGTTGAATAACTTAGATTTTGAAACGACAATAAGCTCTGTGATCACATGTATAGGAAATGTGGGTCCAGGATTTGGTTTATGTGGTCCAATGGGAAATTTCTCCATGTTCTCTGATTTTAGTAAGATCGTATTGTCATTTGCGATGTTGATAGGTCGTTTGGAAATTTATCCAATTATTATTTTCTTATCTCCAGTATTGGGATTAAGAAGTGTATCTAAATCATTTCATAAGCGTAATAAAAGAAAAATACAATGAAATACCCATATATTGGGTATTTTTTTAACTTTCAGATGAAGCGCATACACATAAATTGTGAATATGTGATACAGTGAGAATGATAAATGTTAGGGGTTTGTAGGATAGATAATGAAGCAAGATTAAATCCTTTGACCATAAATGAAATATCTCAATGTATGGGTGGATATCATCGATGTTTAATGGATGAGGGCTATCCATTTTTGTATGTGAGCCAAAAGTTTTTAGAGTTTCTTGGCTGGTCAAAAGAAGAGCTAGCTAATCATTTTGATAATAAATTTTTAAATATGATTCACGGGATATACAATCAAAATCAATTTTTCGTATATTAGGTAAGGATGGATATCATTGGATTAGTGATAGTATGGATATAGAAGATCATCATATTCTTCATGAAAATATTGCGGTTATATATGAAAAAGAAAAGAATGATGTTTTATCGAGTCTAACAAAAGATTATACTTCATTAATTATCTGTGATTTAAAAGAGAATACGGTACAAATCATTAAACAAGATGAAAAGGCGTATTCTACAAAGTTGAATCGTCATTGTTATACGGAAAGTATGCATCATTTTTATGATCATTATTTGATTCATGAATCTTGTCCAGAATATATACATATATTGTCTAGGGAACCCTTAATGAAAAGATTAAGAGATAATGGAAATTTTGAATTAAAAGATCAGATTTATCCGAATGAAAATGGGGTGGTAAATATAAGTTTGAAGGCTGTGTTTTTATATGAGGATAAAAATCATTTTAATGTAACGATGGCCTTTCGTCTGTGGATGAAATTATAAAAAAAGAGAAGGTATTAGAACTACAAAGAGAGATCATTGAAGGTTCAGGTAAGGAATATTTTTTTGTATTACTATTGGATTTAGAACAAGGACAAATCTTTTCTTATCGCCAAGTGAGTGTGGATGGAAAGCACAATTCTAATTTTTGTCGTGAGTATGAGAATCGTTGGTGTAAATTTTTGCCAGCCTATGCCACAAAGATGGTGAGTGAAGAAATTATCTTATGATGCACTTTGTACAAACACAAATGATTTTTCAATGACCTATGAATATATGGCAAAGGATGGCATATTATATCATCAAATGCGTGTAGTATATGTAAAGAAAAAGGATCGTACACGAGCAGTAGTGATTGGAACAAGAAATATTGATGATCTAAACAAAAAGGAACATTCTCATTTGGCTTTAAAAGGTAGGCGAGTATTGTTGGCAGAAGATAATGATTTAAATGCCAAATACGGATGGGTATAGTGCTACGCAAATGATTCGTCATTTTAAAAATAAGCAGAAGGCAAGCATTCCTATTTTGGCTATGACGGCTAATGCGTTTGATGAGGATAAAAAAATGGCTTTACAAGTCGGTATGAATGGGCATATTTCAAAGCCAATTGATGCGAAGAGTGTTAAAAAGGCCATAATGTCTATGTTGTTAAAATACGTGTCGTATGACACTTTTTTCTATACAAAATTTATGGTGTGTTGTATTATGAAACCATAGAAAAGAAGGGATGGATGTATTATGAGACTTTTTGATTATATTGAAACTATCGAAATGCCTACGATTGATCATGTTCGAGTTATATATAAGGCTATAAATGTGAAGTATGATGAGCTCATAGACATGGCGGTTGAACCTAATAGTAAAAATTATAAAAAGTGGATGCAGACATTGGATTGTCTGAAGGTATCTGAAAATTTGATTATAGAGTGTATTGGAAATAATAACATTACAGAAATGGAGTGGCTTCGTTTAAAGTGTAGTATTTATAAGTTTCAAGTTAAATATGGCGGTTTGAAGTACATAAACGTGGATGCATAATAAAACAGGATCGATAGGATCCTGTTTTCATTTAGTCTAATTTTTCTTGTACGATTTTTTTAACAACCGGATATGCAATCAAGGCAATTACGATTCCTGCAAGGCCTTGTACAACATTGGCAGGTATTTCACTACAAGCTACGATCCAGCTTCCTTTCAACATATATTTGGCAATGAAATATCCAAATACCATAATGACAGATCCTAGAGTATAGCTTGCGATTTGTTTAGGTTTAGAATAGTTTTTCATAAGTAGAGATACAACGATTGCCTCAATTCCTTTAATGATTAGGGTAAAGAAAAAGTAGTGTCCGTATCCACCGGCAACATCGGCTAAAGCACTTCCTAAGCCTCCAATCAAGAAGCTTTCAAAAGGGTTTAAAAAGCTAGCGAATAATAGGATGAATCCATCTCCTAGATTGAAATATCCATCTAATGCGTTTGGTACTTTGATGAACATGGTTGCGACAAATACTAAGGCCATTCCTAGTCCTGTTAGTATGATTTCATAAGTCTGTTTATTTTTCATAATCATTTCCTTCTTTCTTTCAACTTAATGACTATTATACTTGTTTCTGTATTTAAAAAAATATACAATAATAAAAAATTAATAGGGGACAGTTTATGAAAAAATATGAAGTTATTTATAACACATATAAGGAGTCGATTCTTTCGGGTATTTTGAAATATGGAGATCGCGTTGATTCCATTCGTGAATGTGTAAAGAAGATGCATGTATCGAAAACGACTGTTGAAACGGCTTATAATAAGCTTGTTTTAGATGGATTTATTTCGAGTCAGGAAAAGATTGGATATGTGGTGAGTATGAATTCAGAGCGTATTTTATTGCATCATGAAATCTTGGATTATTCGTCAAATCATAAAGAGAAGGTGTATGACTATGACTTTCGCATTCAGTCTGTGTCGTTTGATTCTTTTGAGACAACGATTTGGAAACGTTATATCAAGAATGTTTTAAATGATAAGAAGTTGATGTCAAGTTATGGTTTAGCTCAAGGTGAATATGGTTTAAGGCAGGCTTTATGCAAATATGTATACCAAAATCGAAATATTCTGTGCTTTCCTGAGCAGATGGTGATTGGTTCAAACTATCAATCGTTGTTATATATCTTTTGTGGAATGTTGGATAAGAATAAGAAGATTGGTTTAAGTACACTTGTGGATGAGCAGGCTAAACAAGTTTTCTTATCGTATGGATTTCATGTGGAGTACTTGCGCCCTGAACATTTTATTGAGGATATTTGCGATAGAGAAGTAGATATTGTATATGTAAATACAACTTGTTTCACAAAAAATCGTCAGTCAATGAGTGAGAGAATTCGAAAGAATCTTATGGATATGAAAAATATCTTGATATTGGAAGATGATTATAATGGTGAATTGGTGTATGCTTCTAAAATCAAGACGAGTTTGTGTTCTAAAAACAAGAATGTAATATATTTTTCTTCCTTTTCTCGTCTTTTACTTCCAAGTCTTCGTATTGGATATATGATTTTAAATGAAGAATATACAAAGAAGTATAGTGCTTCATTTTTTGGTCCTACGGCTAGTAAATTGGAGCAGATTGCGTTTACGCAATATATTGTGGATGGTTATCTTCAAAAGCATTTAAGAAAATTGGTTCGTGAATATAAGGAGAAGCATTTATATTTAAAGAATTTATTAGATCAGTATATTTCTTGTCCTGTTATTTTGGATGAAACGTATATGGCTTATTGGCTGGATTTAGATGTTGATTTGAATCGTTTTAATTCTTTGTGTGAAGCTAATTCCATAGGTTTGAGTTGTTCAAATGAGAGAATTGGTTTATCTTTTGCGTCGATGGATAAAGAATTGATGGCTAGTGGTGTGTTTCGTCTTGCAGAATTGTTGAAAGAGTGTTAAAATTTTATCGATTCGACAGTGAAGAAGATAAGTAGGAAGTAATTTTCTTGTTTAGAGAGAGGGCGTCTTGGTGAAAGCCTTTCATGGATTTATTTTTGAAGCTACTTTGGAGTTGAAACGTAGTCGGCGTTAACGAGTAAATTGAGGGCATTTTCTATTTTGGAAAATGAACTAGGATGGTACCGCGTAATTATACGTTCCTAGAAATAGGAGCGTTTTTTTATTGGAGGAAAGAAAGATGAAACAATTAACAGGTAATCAGATTCGTCAGATGTTCTTGGATTATTTCAAATCCAAAGGACATATGATTGAACCAGGCGCAAGCTTGATCCCTCACAATGATCCAACTTTATTGTGGATTAATGCGGGTGTTGCGGCTTTGAAAAAATATTTTGATGGTAGTGAAAAACCAGCTTCAAATCGTATTGCGAATGCACAGAAATCAATTCGTACAAACGATATTGAAAATGTTGGGCGTACAGCTCGTCACCACACATTCTTTGAAATGTTAGGAAACTTCTCGATTGGAGATTATTTCAAAGATGAAGCTATTCAATTCGCATGGGAATTCTTAACCAGCGAAGAATGGATGGGTATTGATAAGGAAAAATTGTATGTTTCTGTATATACAGATGATGCGCGTGCATATGAAGTATGGACTACAATTTGTGGCGTAGATCCTAGCCATATTTTAAAGACAGATGATAACTTCTGGGAAATTGGGAAGGGACCTGGTGGACCTGACAGTGAAATTTTCTTTGATCGTGGAGAAAAATATGATCCTGAAGGATTAGGAGAAAAATTATTCTTTGATGAAATGGAAAATGATCGTTATGTAGAAGTATGGAATGTCGTATTCTCTCAATATGATTGTGATCCAAGTGTTGATCGTAAAGATTATAAGGAACTTCCTCAAAAGAATATTGATACAGGTATGGGTCTTGAGCGTTTGGTTGCCTTAGTTCAGGATGGAGAAACAAACTTCGATACAGATTTGTTCTTGCCTATTATTCGTGCCACTGAAGCTATGGCTAAACATCCTTATGAAGGTGAATACAAGATGGCATACCGTGTAATTGCTGACCACGTTCGTACAGTAACTTTTGCGTTGAGTGATGGGGCTAACTTCTCAAATAGTGGTCGTGGATATGTACTTCGTCGTGTACTTCGTCGTGCGGTTCGTTATGGTTTAAAATTAGGTTTAGATGAACCATTCTTATATAAATTAGTTCCTGTTGTTGCGGATTTAATGAAGGATTTCTATCCTTACTTACAAGAGCATGTTGAATTCAACCAAAAATTGATTAAGGTTGAAGAAGAAACTTTCAAAAAGACTTTAAAGGTTGGTCAGGCTTTATTGGATGAAGAAATCAGCAAGGCTAAAGATGGTAAGTTGAGTGGTGAAGTTGTCTTTAAATTGTATGATACTTATGGATTCCCATTTGAATTAACACAAGAAATTGCCGAGGAAAGTGGAATTAGTGTAAGTCATGATGATTTTGATGCCCAGATGAACAAACAAAAAGAGCGTGCTCGTAATGCGCGTAATGTAAAGGATTCTTTTGCATCTCAAAATGAAGAGTTGATGAACTTCAACGAGCCAAGTGAATTTATTGGTTATGATCACTTAACTTGTGATGGTAAGATCATTGCGTTATTTAATGCTGAGGGTAAAATGGTTGATTCTTTAGAAGATGAAGGAATGATCATTTTAGATGAAACTTGTTTCTATGCAGAAAGTGGTGGACAGGTTGCCGATAAAGGAACATTTAGTGCGGATGGTGTAGAAGTAGATGTATTGGATGTTCAAAAGACGCGTAATAAACAACATATCCATACAGTTAAAATCAATAGTGGTGTATTAGAAAAGGGTATGTCTTTACATGGTGAAGTGAATGTCAAAGACCGTTTGGCAACTACGGCTAACCATTCTTGTACACACTTGTTGCAGTCTGCTTTAGTTAAAGTATTGGGGGATCATATTCATCAGGCTGGATCTTTTAACTGTCCTGAATACTTGCGTTTTGACTTCAATCATTATGAAAAAGTGACAGCTGAACAATTGGCTGAAGTAGAACGTATTGTCAATGAATATATTAGTGCAGCTTATCCAGTTACTAAAGAAGTAATGCCTATTGAAGAGGCTAAAAAGTCGGGTGCAACTGCATTGTTTGATGAAAAGTATGGAGATACGGTTCGTGTTGTCACAATGGGTGATGTATCTAAGGAATTCTGTGCTGGATGTCATGTAGAAAATACGGCTCAAATTGGTTTATGTAAAATCATTAGTGAGGAAAGTATTGGTTCGGATTCTCGTCGTATTACGGCTAAGACGAAGTTTGCGGCTTATGAAGATTTTGCGCAAGAACACAGTATGTTAGAAAATATTGCGGTGAGTGCTAAACAAAAGGGTATTAAGAATATTGATACTAAGGTTGAGGCTGCTTATAAGACTATGCATGATATGCAAAAGGAAATTGATAACTTGAAAAACCAAATCTTTACATTGAAATCAAAAGAATGGGCTACAGAAGCTAAAGACTTTGGTAAAGTCAATGTATTGATCAAGTCTGTTTCTGGAATGGATGCAGGTGCATTAAAAGATATCGTTTCTAACTTAAAGGCTAATGATGACAAGATGGTTGTCTTCTTTGTGAATACAAATGGGGAAAAGGTTGTCTTTGTGTCTGGTGCAGGTAAAGAGGCTGTTAAGGCTGGCGTACATGCGGGTCAGTTAGTTAAGAAGGCTGCTCAAATTTGTTCTGGTAATGGTGGTGGAAAGCCAGATATGGCTCAAGCCGGTGGTAAGGATGCTTCTAAGGTCAATGAAGCTATCAATGCGATCACAGAAGAATTAAAAAATCTATAAAAATAATTAGGGTATGCCATGTGCATATCCTTTTTTGTTTGTCATAAAATTGACATAACGAAACATACATTTTATAATTTTGTATGTATTGAAAGGGTTTTACGTATGAATAATGAACATTGGTATGTGTTATTGACCATTCGTTCTAAGGAAGAAGAGGTATGTAAATATTTGAATGAGAATGATGGTATTTACGCTTTTAGTCCGAAGATGGAGTTTTATCATAGAGTTTCAAAACAGATTCAACAAAGAGCTTTATTTGGTGGGTATGTATTTGTGGTGAGCAAACTTTCTCAAGTTGAAGTGGATGCGATCTTTAAGAAGTTTCCTTTGCAGAGTGTTTTTATTCATGAATTGAAATATGAAGAGGATATTTCCGCTTTAACGGATCGTTATTTGATTCGTATTGAAATGTTTGATGATAAAAAGGTTCTAAGAATGTCGTATGGTGAATTAGTGAATAAAAAAATTCATGTGACTCAAGGTCCACTAAAGAATATGGATGATTATATTGTGAAGTATGATAAGCATAATCGTTTGGCTACATTGAATTTGAATTTCTTGAATCAAATATGGAAAGTTGGAGTTACGATTCCAGAATAGTATAGATATGTTAAAAACATGTCCATATTTTTTGGTAATCCGCAATCAAATACCAGAATAGACTAATAGTTGGCTTTAATAGATATGGGGTTGATAACACTATGAGTGTTTAAAGGTTATCTCTTTCTCAGAGCTAAATTTGTCTAAGGCATATTCTAAATAAATTAATAAGCAAATTAATTTTTAATGAAAATATTGTTTTAAATGGGTCGCTCTCGCCACTTTTGGAATCAATCGGCCTTTTTTTTAGGGCCAAAATTTGCATTTTTTTAAGAATTGTGTATAGTATGAATTGTTGTTTTATTTTTTTGGCAACAATTGCCTCATATTTTATGAGGGTTAAGGGGAAGATTGGAGGGTGTTTTGAACTTTATAAAAGAAGAAAATTTAGAGAATAGTTTAATTAGAAAAGGATTAGTTTCAGGCTTATTGATGTCCACACTAGCATTAACATTACTAACAACGTCATCAGTAATTGGGGAAGAAAGCAAGGTTTATGCCAAGTCAAATGGCAAAGACTCAAATATCTTAATGCGTGTAGATACAAAAAATGGAACGGAAGAATTAAAAGAAGAATTCGAAAAACAGATTCAAGATATCGAGAAAGAATCTCGCAAGAAACAAGATGAGCCGAAGAGCGTTGAAGAAATGATTATGGAACAACCAGACTTATTGAATGATGTACAGTTCATTCAAAATAATTATAATGTTGTTACACAAATCGTTTATTCGAAGCCATCTTTTTCACAATACATTAGTAATGTGAATGCACTTACTGCCTCTGGCGGTGTTTATTATGGACCAAGTGGTAAAGAAACATACTACAACTTAAATATGTCAGGAGTAATCGACATTATGCGTGGTATGGGAAATAATGATGCATACTGGATCCGTGAAGATGGTGCGAAGATGTTGGGGGATTATGTTATTGTTGCAGCCGATTTGAATAAATATCCTAGGGGTACAATTGTAGATACTTCAATAGGAAAGGGAATCGTCTGTGATACTGGAAGTTTTACGCAAAATTCAGATACTCAATTAGATATTGCGACAGACTGGTAATATATATTCGTAAAAAGTAGAAGTGCTTCTACTTTTTTTGTTTTCCATTAAAAAAAGGCATCCGAAGATGCCAAATTCATTTTTCTTTTGGGTTTATTAATTGTTTTTGTATTTTAGAAACAGGGTTGAATGTTGTAAGTCTTTTTGTGTTTATTGTCATACCACTAATCGTTTGGATAAACCACAAGAAGAATAGGATTACAAGAATAGGTATTACACAAGATGTTACGATCATGATGGCTGTTGCTTCCATGAAATTATTTAATGATTGATTAAACATCTTGGTATATTTTTGAGCTGTTGAGGAAAATTTTTCAGCTACTTTTTCAAAGAAATTTTTATTTTCTTTATCCTTCTTGATTTTCTTCTGGATGTTGTTGGCATTATCAATCGTTTCTTGAATACTTGTTTCATAGGTAGCTTCTATTGCTTTAGATAATTTTACACTACAAGGCACGATTAGACACATAGCTATGGCCATAATGCTAATCTTAATACATACAATCCTTAACCAATCCCATTTTATGACATTGTTGACTAGCCATGCCAAACAGAGTAGGGGAATGATGTATTTAAAGGTAACCATACAAGTGAGTGTCAAAGAGTATTTTTCTAAATAGATAGCTCCTAGAACTAATAAGAATTTTGAACTTAAATCCGCTAAGCCATTCGCAATGGGAGTTCCTGTATCTCCTGGTAAAATGGTAATGGCTGTAGAGATGGCAGCACTCGATGCGGCAAGTGTCATGACTGTATTTCTTTTTTCATCTAAATATTGAATGGATTGTTCATGAAACTTAGGTGTTGATGTTTTTTGTGCAACCATATAGAAGCTTGATAAACCAATAAGAATGGGTAAAAGCCATTTTAAAACAGATTTGTACATAATGAGTATTCCTTTCTACATTTCTAATTTTATCACAAATAATGTATAATTGTTTCAAGGAGGATATGACTATGATTTTAATTATTGTTCTAGTTGTTATTTTAGTTTTGTTGGGGTTGTTCTTTATGTCAAGCTACAACAGACTTGTTCGTCTATCGAATAGAGTAGATGAAGGTTTTTCTACAATGGACGTGTATTTGAAGAAACGTTTTGATTTGATTCCTAACTTAGTAGAAACAGTAAAGGGTTATGCAAAACATGAGGCGGATACATTGAGTTCAGTGATTGCACAAAGAAATATGGCAAAAACATCTAAGGATGTTATGGATAGTGAAAATAAAATCACAAATGCTATCCAAGGTATTTTTGCGGTTGCTGAACAATATCCGGATTTAAAGGCAAATACAAATTTTATGGATCTTCAAAATCAATTGAAGCATGTTGAAGAAGATATTGCCAATGCACGTAAATACTACAATGCATTAGTTCGTGAATATAATGATGTGATTATGAGTGTTCCTACAAATATTGTTGCAGGATTATTCCATTTTGAAAAGAAAACGATGTTTGAAGTGGCCAATGCTTCGGAAAGAGAAAATGTTCAAGTTAAATTTTAAGAAGGTCTTGGCCTTCTTATTCGCATTTATTTTATGCTTTGGATGTATCAATGTATATGCGGATAATGGAGGCTATACGATTGATAATTATGCGGTGAATGCCACATATAATTCGAATAATACAATTGATGTCAAAGAAGTAATCGATGTAAATTTTAGTAGTTATCGCCATGGAATCTATCGTAATATTCCAGAAACGATGTATATTAATCGAGATGAAAAGTATAAGTTAAAAATTCAAGATATCAATGTATTAAATGATGAGTATGAAGTAGATAGTGATTCAGGAAATAGAGTGATTCAAATAGGGAGTGCAGACTATACGATCATTGGCCCTCACACCTATACATTAACTTATAAAATTGTAATTCCAGAAGATTATCATTCAGACTTAGATTTTATCTATTATTCTGTACTAGGAAATAACTGGGATACAACAATTAATCATTTTAGTTTTAATGTGCAATTTGAAAAGGCTTTGACAGAAGATGAGATGTCTAATATTGAAGTTTTTAGTGGAAGTCTAGGAAATCAATCCAATGATTTAAATGTTATGCCTATTATTACGTCTACTTCTATTAGTGGAGATGTTTATAATATTGGAGCTAAACAAGCCATTACTCTTTTTGGTAAATTAAGACAAGGCTATTTTGTGGGTGCCAAACAAACTACTTCAAAGATCCCATTTATCTTTTTGGGTTTAGCTATTTTATTTGGCCTATACAGTTTGATTCGTGCTCTTCTTTTAAAGAAAACGCATATCACACCGATTGTAAATTTCTATCCACCAAAAGATATGGATCCAGCTATGGTTGGAACCATTGTCGATGAATCGGTTGACCAAGAAGATTTAATGGCCTTGATTCCATATTGGGCAAGTAAGGGGTATTTAACCATTTCTGAAAAAGAGGATGATTTGGTTCTTACTAAGCAAGAGAATCATGAACCGCCGATTTTAAAACATCAAAAGAAAATTTATAATGGATTGTTTAAAACTAAAAATAGTGTGAAATTATCAAAACTATCAAGTAAGTTTGGTAAGGCTATAGATGATGCCAAAGAAGCTTTGAATAATGAATTTAGTGCTGATAAAAAACTTTCTACTATTGATCATGGCTTTGTGACAACCATTCTTGCCTTGATTTGTATGATTGTATGTATCTTATTTAATACAAGATATAGTATCCTTGATAATTTGATTGAAACCATTTTAGCAACATTTAGCTTTGTGCTTATGATGGTCTTAAATTATTCTGCAGCTGCAATAAATGTATTTAACAAGAGTAAACTTGGTGTATTAAAGAAAATTTTGAGTATTGCGTTTATTTTAATTCTTGCATACTTTATATACCGACAATGTGATTCGATTCTAAGTCTTGTTCCATTTGAATTTATGATGATAGGCATTGTGGTTGTTTCACTACCAATTCTTTTGGTTTCTAAATTTAATGTGGTAAGTAACTACTTCAAAAGTGTAGCTCCTGAGTTATTAGGCTTTAAAGACTTTGTTGAAAAGGCAGAAGTTCCACAATTGGAAAAACTATCTATGGAAAATCCATCCTACTACTATGATGTCATTCCATATGCGATGGTCTTTGGATTATCTGAGATGTGGACAAAGAAATTTAGTACGATTCCTTTGGCACAACCAGATTGGTATGATTCTTATTATTCAGATCCATATACTTCTTATTTCTATTATCGAATGCTTACAAGAAGTATGTATGAACCGATTCATGAGAATTTATTGGATTATCAAACAGAACAAATGAAAAGTACAGCCGATAGCATGGGCTCTAGCTTTGGTGGCTTTTCTGGTGGAGGCGCCGGTGGCGGAGGCGGCGGAAGCTGGTAAGAGATGAATATTTGGGTGATGAGCCCGCGTAACTTGGTAGGTGTTGTGCACCTACCTTTTCGTATTCAATATAAAAAGAAATGGGTAGGCGTACAGGCCTACCTTCAGTATACGGGGGTTTCACCCTAATACATGTTCATTATCATAAAATAAGCATTTAGTTTAATTCTTTTTGAATATTTAAGATAATCTAAAGAAGTTTAAAAAGAAAAAGACGCATAATTCTTATACTTTAAATGGTTCTCTTTCACTAGAAATTGTACGATCCATTGCAAACTTAATTTTGATAAACATGTTTGGGTGGCAGTTGAGATAATGTCTTTGAAAAAAGTGTTCAATTCGTACTAGCATCGTATACGTCGTAAGTTTTAGGTGTAAATTTGCGAAAGGATTGTTAATTTTAGAATAACTTCGGATTCTACACATGAAAGTTCCAACAAAAACAACGTAAGTGTAAGGTGAATATTTAAGATTTTAGAGTGTAATCTAAAGAGGTTTAAAAAGAAAAAGACAGATAATTCTTATACTATAAGTGTTTTCTGTCTTTTAATTTAATGACATTACTTTTCATATATTGTTCTAGAATAAGTTTCTTCATTTTTTCTTCGTTCTCTTATTCTTTTGATTTGATAAGTTGCTTTCACTTCTAATGAATGGCGAGCTTTTCTTAAGCTTCTTGCATGCAGATTGGAGTCAATAAATGCAACGGCAGAATCTTTAGTGTCATTTCTTAAGGCTAAAGGAAAATTTCTTGTTTGAGTATACAAAACATCGACTAAAAGTACATCATTAATGTTTCCGTAGATCATTTCATCAATTTCTTCGATAATATTTAACTTGCCTTTAATGCTATTCCAGTCTTTCTTTTGATTATCATTAATGTTTTGTTTTGTGATTATTCCATTTATACAGTTTTTGTAAAAATCATTGGAACTTAAGAAAGAAGAGATTCCAGTTAAATGTTTAAAATCATCTTTATTAAATTGTATTTCGAACACTTGATTGTCTTCGGTGGTAAGTTCAAAATAATGTCCGACCAATCGACTGTATTTTCTGGCTCCAACAACACATGAATTTATAATTCTTTGTTTTCTCGTATCACTAACTCTCATATATATTTTAACTCCAAAAAAATGGATACAACATTTGTATCCATTTTTGTCTTCACTTAAACTGGTTTCATTCTGACTGCGCAGACTCGTTGTAAAAACAACAATTGGCTGGGTCTGTCAGGCAACCCATGACCTACGACTTTACTGGTTGTCGCCACCCTCGCTGTAATAACAGCACTAGGCTGAGCTTTTTGGACGGCTCAATATCCACAGTTTTTTAAGATGCCAGTTACATCTAAAGACATCACTGCCTTCACTTTTATTGTACCAATTTTAAAAAAATAAGCAACAACAAATGTAGATTATATAAATGCTTAAAATTTCAGGGGGTTCATCAACTTGAATATTTCTTTTCTTTGTTTAGTATACATAGTGATTATTTTGCTTGAAAAAAAAGACTTGGAATTATCCAAGCCTTATTGAGCATTCATCTTTTGACGATATAAGTTACGACGATCTAAAGCTGTTAAACCTTTTTTACGGATACGAATTGCATCTGGCGTAACTTCTACTAATTCATCATCGTTGATCCATTCTAATGCTTCTTCTAGTGAGAAGATTTTTGGTGGAGTTAATAACATAGCTTCATCACGACCACTTGAACGGATAGCAGTTAATTTCTTGTTCTTTAATGGGTTTACATCTAAGTCGATGTTTTTAGAGCTTTGACCAATGATCATACCTTCATAAACTGGTGTTTGTGGAGAAATGAATAACTGACCACGTTCTTGAAGGTTCCACAATGCATAAGTCATTGCTTCACCAGTTTCAGTTGAAATCATAGCACCTTCCATACGTTGTGCGATTTCTCCTTTATATGGTTCATAACCACTGATACGACGAACTAATGTACCTTCACCGTGTGTATCATTGATAAATTCAGATCTAAAACCTAATAGTCCACGAGTCGGTGCTGTATACACGATTTTAACATATCCATTTTCTTCAGACATGTCTTGCATAACACCCTTACGAAGATTTAATTTGTTGATGATGGTTCCTGAATATTCTTCTGGAGCTAAACATACAACTTCTTCGATTGGTTCTACTTTATGTCCATTTTCATCTTTGTGTAGGATAACCTCTGGCTTAGAAACAGCTAGTTCATAACCTTCACGACGCATATTTTCAATTAATACGGAAATATGTAATTCACCACGACCACTAACTTTGAAACAATCAGCTGAATCGGTTGGTTCAACCTTTAATCCAACGTTTACTTCTAGTTCTTTTTCAAGTCTTTCTTTTAAGTTACGACTTGTCACGTACTTACCACTCTGTCCTGCAAATGGACTTGAGTTAACATGGAAGTTCATAGATAGAGTTGGCTCTTCAATTTCAATGTGTTCCATTGGTTCAATGTGATCGGCTGTACAGATTGTATCACCAATACTGATATCTGGCATACCCGCAATAACAACGATATCTCCTGAATGTGCTTCTTGAACACTTGTTCTAGACAATCCTTTGTATACGAATAATTTTGATAAGCTTTCTTTGGCATTCAATCCAGATTGGTTACAACGAATATATTGTTGTCCTTGTTTTAAAACACCTGAATATAAACGTCCAATTCCTAAACGACCAATGTATTCATCGTATGCCAAGGCAGATACTTGCATTTGAAGAGGTTCTTCATCCATATCTGGATATACATCACAATGTTTTAAGATTGTGTCGAATAATGGGTCGATGTTGTCGCTTGGAGTTTTAAGATCGTATTGAACACGTCCTTCTCTAGCTACACCATAAAGGATAGGGAAGTCTAATTGTTCGTCGTTCGCATTTAAGTCTAAGAATAATTCATAAACTTCATCGACAACTTCTTCAGCTCTTTGGTCTTTCTTATCAATCTTGTTGATCAATAGAATTGGTTTTAATCCAATTTCCAAAGCTTTTGATAATACGAAACGAGTTTGAGGCATTGGACCTTCACTAGCATCGACTAATAAGATAACTGTATCTACGGTACGGATAATACGTTCAACTTCACTTGAGAAGTCGGCGTGGCCTGGCGTATCTACAATATTAATTTTTACACCGTTATGAATAACGGAACAGTTTTTAGAATAAATCGTAATTCCACGTTCACGTTCTAGATCGTTTGAGTCCATGATACAGTTAACAACTTCTTCGTTGTCACGGAAAACATCACTTTGTCTTAAAAACGCATCAACTAACGTACTTTTACCGGCATCAACGTGGGCGATAACGGCAATGTTAAGAATTTTTTCTTTATTGGACATACTGTCACTCACTTTCCTGTCAAAAACAGTACAATTATAAAGCAAGAAACCTTAAAACTCAATAAAATGTGCTATAATAAAACAAAAATTTTCTGAAAGGGGTAACACCATGCAAGTACAATATATAAAAGAGTATTCAAATTGTTTGGATCGTGAAATGGAATATAAAATCTATGGTCAAGGCGGTAAGTTGTGTTTGGCTATTCCAAGTCAAAATGGACGTTTCTTTGAATGGGAAGATCGAGGCATGATTCATGAAGTTTCTAAATGGATCGAAGCCAATCAATTGACGATCGTAACGTGTGATACTTTGGATTTAGAAACATGGTCCTATCCTTATAATACAAAGGTTCGTATGTTGAAACATGAATTATGGTTTGAATATATTTTGACTGAACTTATTCCTAGTGTTCAAGAAAAAATGAATATTCATGAAAAGTGGATGGTAACTGGAGCAAGTCTAGGGGCAACGCATGCCGCAAATTTGATTTTCCGGTTTCCTAAACAATTCGATACCTTATTAGCCCTATCTGGTATTTATGATACAGAATTATTCTATGGCGATTATCATGATGAAAATACATATCATAATAATCCATGTGCCTACATGAAAAATATGTCTTTAGATCATCCCTATATGGAATTGTATAAACAATCTAAATTGATTTTCTGTGTTGGACAAGGTGATTGGGAACAAGAATGTGTTGAATCCTTAAGACAATTCAGCACCATTTTATATGATCAACACATCGAGACTTGGTGTGATTTTTGGGGCTATGATGTCTATCATGACTGGCCTTGGTGGAAGGTACAACTACAGTATTTTATGGAGCAAATATTTAAGGAGTCGTAAGTATGATAAATAAAGTAAAAACAATTAAAAATGAATTGATTTCACAAATGAACATGAAAGTTAAAGGAAATATTTATCATTGGACTCAAATTAATTTTGCGTTTAATTCCAACAAAATAGAGGGTTCGAGACTATCGAAGGATCAAACAGAACAAATATTTGAAACAAATAATATGTTTATTGAACCTAAGGATAAAGAATTAGTTCCTTTAGATGATGCACTAGAAGCACGAAATCATTTTCGGTTGTTTGATTATATGTTAAAAACTGTGGATGAACCTCTGTCAAAAGAAATGATGATTCAAATGAATATGATTTTGAAAAGGGGTACGTCTTATGAGGATAATCCAGCATATAATGTAGGTGGTTTTAAAGTAAGAGAAAATGGGATTGGGCTGATAAATCCTTTTAAAACGACAAAACCAGCGGATGTTGAAACAGAAATAGATGTTTTGTTGGAAAAGTTTCAAAATAAAGGGATTTTATCGTTTGAAGATATTGTAGAATTTCATGTTTGTTTTGAAAGAATACATCCGTTTGGAGATGGAAATGGACGCACTGGACGGATGATTATGTTTAAACAATGTCTACAGAATAATCGGACTCCATTTGTACTATTAGATCGTGATCGGGCGTTTTATCTTCGTGGCTTAAAAGAATGGGATTTTGAAAGAAATTATTTAATTGATACTCTTTTAACGCAACAAGATATTTATGCATCTCTTTGCGAACAATTTGATATATTTAAAGATTTCGGTCAAAAAGAGTTGTCAAAAAATAAGATTGTTGACGAAAATGAACAATATGTTTTGTTTGAAATAGATGAAGGAATGTATCAACTTGTAGCGGATGATCAAGTCATTGGGGAAACAGAAAAGAACAATATTTGTGATGCATTAGAGTCAATCAAAAGCCAAAAAGTCAAATTAGAGTTTTAAAGGAGTAGCGTGTAACTACTCCTTTTGTGTTAGATGACTGTATGTTCAAGCCACTTATTTGATTTAAAACGGGCTAAGAATATGAATGAGCGAATTGTCCAATCGGCCCCCATACCAATCCATACAGCTAAAGGTCCCATGCGAAAAGTATGAACTAAAAAGATGGTAACTACAACTCGACAAATCCACATAGATAAAGTGGATGTGATCATACTGAATTTCACATCGCCAGCAGCTCTTAGGCCATAGCCTGGTAAGAATGAGGGTGTCCAGAAAATCATTTTATAAGCGAAGACAATGCGTGTTAGCCAAATCGCTAGTTTCGCGCTTTCTGCTTCCATTCCAGCAAGACTTGTGATTTGTTTGATTGGAAAGAGAATCATTGCACAACATATAAAGCAGGCTATCCATGCATATTTTGTGAGTAAAATTGTATAGTGTCTAGCTTGTTCGTATTCTTTTGCACCTACACATTTTCCAACAACTGTCATCATACCAAGGCCTATACCAATGCTTGCTTGACAGGCAAAGCTTTCTAGCATGGCCACCATGGCTTGTGCGGCAATAGCCGTTGTTCCCATTGTAGATACAGTGGATTGAATGACGAGTTTTCCAAATTGAAACATCCCGTTTTCAATGCCGGTTGGAATACCTATTTTTAATATTTTTGTGATTGTTTCAATTTCTGGACGGATACTTAAATAGGAATCAATATATAAATCTTGTTTGGGCTGTTTTAAAAGGAGCAGGATAATAAGTGCACTGATGATTCTAGAAAGAAGTGTAGACAAGGCAGCTCCTGAAACACCTAAACTTAGAGTAAATATGAAAAAGATATTTCCGAGTATATTTAGAATGTTAGAGCCAAACGCAATGGCCATGGGAAGTCTTGAATTTTGGCTAGTTCGAAAGCTTGCAGCACCCGCATTATATAGAGCGATGAAGGGATAGGATAAAGCTGTGATATATAGGTAGCTCAATGAATTGTCCATTACACTTTTTTCTACGGATCCAAAAATTAACGTAAGTAATGGTTTTCTGAATAGAATGCAGGGAATTGTAATTAATATAGAAATAAGAGTCACGGAAAAAATCAATTGTTTCAAGGCTTGGTTGGCCTTTTCTTTTTGGTTGGATCCTAAGTATTGGGCGCAGATAATGGCGCCTCCAGTTGCCATGGCGGCAAATATATTGATGATCAAAATGTTTAATGAATCGACAAGGGAAACAGCCAATGTCATTAAGTTAAGTTAACGGGATAGTGGCAGTGATAAATTCTTATTAAG
>NZ_CATVYQ010000017.1:0-38535 GCF_958348295.1 uncultured Holdemanella sp. | reverse complement strand
TTTTACAGAAAAAAGTATTAGTCGCTAAAAAAGAAAATATTCAAGGTATATGTACATTAGCTCTATTTCAAACGGCTGGACAATACTTTTTCTACTATATAGGACTTTCACATACATCAGGCGTGAATGGTTCGATTGTTACTGGAACCAGTGCCTTTATATCTTTATTGGTGGCTAGCTTGATCTTTCATTATGAAAAACTAACATTAAGAAAAACATTAGGATGTTTTATCGGATTTTTAGGTATTCTGTTTATGAATATCAGTGGAGCTAGTGCTAGTTTTTCATTTGTAGGTGAAGGCTTTGTGTTGATGTCACAATTATGCGGAGCTATATCAGCCGCTTTTATTAAGAAGTTTACACAAAAACAAAATGCCGTACTACTAAGTGGATACCAATTCTTTTTAGGTGGTGTTTTACTAATTATTATTGGATATTTGATGGGAGGACACATTATATTTGAATTCAATCTAGGCCTTCTAGTATTGATTCATCTAGCCCTTGTATCTGCCATTGCCTATACGATTTGGGGACTTTTATTATCTGTAAATCCTGTCAGTAAGATTGGTGTCTATATGTGTGTAACACCAATCATTGGTGTTATTCTATCAAGTGTGGTTCTACATGAATCCAATCAAGCTTTCCAGTTATCAAGTCTAATTGCCCTGATACTTGTAAGCTTAAGTGTATTTTTAGTCAATAAAGAAAAGTAGTCAGATTAAGTTCTGTCTTTTTCTTTGCCTAAAAAAAGATCCTAGGCTTATCTAGGATCTAATAATTCAAAGCAACGCCCTACATCACTTGGATAATGAGCATCACTTGCAGTTACAATTTGTACATTATTTGATTTTAGGATGTTTCTGAAATCAGCATTTAAGCCAATATCAGGATGATGATATGAATAATGAGCTTTAGTGTTGTCTTCCATTTTAATGTTGTATTCATTTGCCAGACGAGCGATATGATGGTAGGTAGGATGTAAATCGTAGCCTGGATCAATAGAATACATTTTAATCACATCTGGATGACCAACTTGATCAAAGAGATTGGATTGGATTAATTTTTCAATAGAGTCATAATAGGATTTATAAATAGTAGAAGGATCATTTTTGTCCCAAAGCAATTCTTTAGAAAAAGCATCCATATCATATAAATAGCCATTTACAGAATGTACACTACCTATTAGAAAGTCAAATTGATAATGTTCAAGGATTGAGGATAATAAACTTTCTGTTTCAGGCGTATAACATACTTCAAGACCAAAACGCACATCAATGTCAAAAGTTTCTTTTTTTAAGGCTGCAATTAATTTTAAATAATCATCTATGGAGTTTTTTTGTTTCTTTAAAAACCACTCTTCTTGTAATTTAGATACTTCACAAACTCTTTTATAACAGTCTTTAAATTCAAAGAATCTATGTGTGTGATCTAAAATCTGAAGATGAGTAATTCCTTTTTCTTTGGCAGCATCAATAAACTTATGAACATATTCAATGCTTAAATCACCATTCTCTAAATGAGTGTGTGCATCAATCATAATATCATCCTATTTCTTATATGTAGATACTCGAATTATACCATTGATTTTTTCGATTGGAGAAATATCGACTTCTGAGTCTAAATCAATAATTGTATACGCAATATCTTTTTTAGATTTATTCATCAAGTTTTCGATATTGGCATCCTTTAAAATATCTGTGATTTGAGAAATCATTTTTGGCTTATTGTCATGAATACAAGTGATTCTAAAAGGAGAATTCATATCCATCTTCGCATTTGGGAGATTGACAGAATTTGAAATGTTACCATAAGTCAAATAATCCATCAATTCTTGAGCAGCTTTTACTGCACAATTTTCTTCACTTTCCTCGGTTGAAGCACCTAAGTGAGGAATCGCAATGACTTTATCATTTTGAAGTACTTTTTGGCTAGGAAAATCAGTTACATAAGATGCAACTTTATTATTATCTAATGCTTCTAATAGGGCATCTTCATCCACAAGGCCGCCACGCGCAAAGTTTAATAACTTCACACCATCTTTCATCTTGTCAAAACTATCTTTATTGATAAAGTTTTTAGTTCCATCATTTAAAGGAACGTGAATCGTAATGAAATCACATTGACGATATAAATCATCAATATTTGTGACATGATTTACATAATGAGATAAATTCCATGCAGCATCAACAGACATATAAGGATCATATCCATATACTTTCATTCCAAATCGTAAAGCAAGATTGGCAACTTGAATACCAATAGCACCACAACCAATAACACCTAATGATTTGCCAGTTAATTCATGCCCAGCATATTTTTTCTTTTGTTTTTCCACATCCTTTGCGATGTTCTCATTTTCTTTTTGTGTTTGGATCCATTCAATACCATGATAAATATCGCGACTTGCTAGTAACATACCCGCAAACACAAGTTCTTTTACGGCATTACTATTTGCACCTGGTGTATTAAATACGGCAATTCCTTTTTTTGTACAAGTATCAATATCAATGTTGTTGACGCCAGCACCAGCACGAGCAATAGCTTTAAGATTTTGATTATATTCAATCTCATGAAGATTGGCACTACGAACAAGAATGGCATCTTCGTCTTCCACATTTTCGTTTACTTCGTAATCTGGCGTAAACTGATCTAAACCAATTTGTGCAATATTGTTATAGAGTTTTATTTTAGGCATTATAATTCTCCTCTTCAAATTTTCTCATAAATGCAATTAGGGCTTCTACACCTTCAAGTGGCATGGCATTATAAATACTTGCACGCATGCCACCAACTGTTCTGTGACCTTTAATATTCACAATTCCTGCTTCTTTAGCTTCTTTAACAAATTTAGCATCTAAATCTTTGTCACCCGTCACAAAAGGAATATTTGTATAAGAACGATCTTCCTTGGCTACAGGATTTGAATACAATTTTGAAGCATCAATATAGTCATACAATAATTTAGCTTTTTGATGATTGATTTTTTCCATGTTTTCCAATCCACCAACTTGAGTTTCAAGCCATTCAAGTACTAAACCACAAATATAGATTGCATAAGTAGGTGGCGTATTGAACATAGAATCATTGTCCGCATATGTTTTGTAGTTTAACATACTTGGTGTTTTTTCATCAGCTAAACCAATTAAATCTTTTTTAATAATTACAACTGTTAATCCAGCAGGCCCCATATTCTTTTGAGCACCAGCAAAAATTAAATCGTATTTAGAAACATCGCATCTTTCACTTAAAATACAACTAGACAAATCAGCAACTAAAAGTTTACCTGCATGAGGTGGAAGCTCTTTATATTTTGTTCCATAGATTGTATTATTTTCACAAATATATACATAATCAGAATCTTCACTTAAATCTTCTTGTTTGATTTTAGGGATATATGTAAAGTTATCTTCTGCGCTTGACGCAACTACATTTACCTTTCCTAATTTTTCATGTTCTTTTAAAGCTTTCTTTGTCCATTGACCTGTATTGATTAAATCTACGCTATGCTTTTCTAAATTCAAAGGAATCATAGTGAATTGTAAAGAAGCACCTCCTTGTAAGAATAAAATTTCATATTCATCAGGGATGTTCATTAATCTTTTTAGTCTTGCTTTACAAGTATCTATAATATCCTGGAATTCACTGGAACGGTGGGACATCTCCATAACGCTCATTCCACTATTATGAGCGTCTAACATTTCGCTTGCAGCTTTTTTTAATACCCATTCTGGTAAGCATGCGGGACCGGCACTAAAGTTATATACACGTGTCATATTGTTACCTCGGTGAAAATAGTTCCACCTTTCCTTTCTATATGTTTCATGATTATACATTTGTTTACATTTAATTTCAATACATTTGTTCATAAAATAAATTCAAGTGTATTCAAAATTGAAACAAATCATTTAACAAAAGCTTAACAGAACCATTTTTTTGTTTAACAAACATGCATTATGATATGTGTGTCAAAAGAAAAGAGGACAAGGAAAATATGAATAAGTTTTTAAAGGGTGCAATCGTCGTAGGATTATCTGCAGCTATGGTAGGATGCAGTTCAGGTACTACTGCATCAGATGACAGCGAGTCAAAAGGGAAAAGTTTAAGTGGAACAATTACAGCCGCAGGTTCAAGTGCATTGAAACCATTGGTTGATGTTGCAGCTGAACAATTCTCAAACGAAAACCCAGATGTGTCAATTACAGTCGATGCTGGTGGTTCAGGAGAAGGTTTAAAACAGGTAGCTGATAAAACAGTTACACTAGGAAATTCGGATGTTGCAGCCGAAGAAAAATTAGACAAGGATCAAGCTAAAGATTTAGTGGATCACCAAGTTTGTGTTGTAACAATGGCTCCAATCGTAAATAAAGATGTTGGTGTTAAAGATTTAACAAAACAACAATTAATTGACATCTTCACAGGAAAAACAACGAACTGGAAAGATGTTGGTGGACCAGATGAAGATATCGTCTTAGTAACTCGTCCAACTTCATCAGGAACAAGAGCCACATTCCAAAAATATGCGTTAGATGGAAATGAAGAAGCTAGCAACGCTTCAATGGAAACAGATGATTCTGGTGTATTGTTACAAAATGTAACTGATACAAAGGGTGCCATTGGTTATGTAGCATTATCTTACTTGGTAGACAATGACGATGTAGATACAATCGCAATTGATGGTGTTGAACCAACATTAGAAAATACGTATAGTGGTGACTACAAAGTTTGGACATTTGAACACATGTATACAAATGGAGAACCAGACGAAGCAACAAAAGCATTCTTAGATTATATCATGGGTGAAAAATTCGGTAAGAAAATGGAATCATTAGGTTATGGTGTTTCTAGTAAAATGGAAAAAACAGATCACTAATTACTAGTTCTTTAACGGACATTGAAATACATGTCCGTTATTCATTTAGTTTGGAGGAATTTGATGAGTTGTAAAAGCATGTTTTGTAAAGAATATTTCTGGCAGATTCTTGTAACAATTGGTGGACTGTTCGTAATATTCGTAACTTTATTGATTGGAGCCTTTCTGGTTTACAAAGGTTCGGATACATTTTTTAAATTTCATCACACTTTAGGAGAATTTCTTGGCAGTGCTAACTTTGCACCTATGGATAATGCCAGTTCAAAAGGACATGTAGGAGCCTTGATCTTTATTGTTGGATCATTATGTGTTTGTGGTTTAGCTTTGTTGATTGCCACACCATTTGCGTTAGGATCATCTATTTTTATGACAGAAATTTCACCTAAGTTTGGTGAAAAATTCTATCGTCCTATGGTTGAAATCTTTGCCGGAATTCCTAGTGTTGTTTATGGATGGGTCGGATTAACGGTCTTGATTCCGTTCTTAAAGAAAGTATTTGATTTGCAGGTAGGACACTCCATACTTGCAGCAAGTTTAGTTTTATCTATTATGATTTTTCCATCGATTACCAGTGTTGCCAGTGATGCGATTCGAGCTGTTTCAAAAGAAACACGAATGGCTGCTTATGGACTTGGCTCAACACGCTGGCAAACGATATATCGTGTCGTAATTCCTGCAGCATTACCAGGTGTGATTTCAGGTATTGTATTAGGACTTGCAAGAGCGTTTGGTGAGGCTTTAGCCGTTGCGATGGTTATAGGTCAAACAACAGCTTTACCAACTAGTATTTTTTCCACTTCAAAAACACTAACAACTGAAATTGCAGCACAAATGGGAAATGCGATGGAAGGTGGAGAGATGAAGGCAGCTTTATGGACAATGGCCTTGTTGCTGTTCTTGATTTCGTTATTGTTTATTACTATTATTCATAAGTTTTCAAAAGCGAAAGGAGAATAAAGATGGATTCTAAAATCAAAAGGGCAAAAATGGTTGATCAGTTTATGACAATCATTTTCTATGGTATTGCCTTGTTCTTCTTCCTACTTCTAGTAGGTTTTGCCGGAAAAGTTATTATTGGGGGATTATTAGGTGCAAAACCAGAAATGTTTGGTTTCACAAGATCTGGAAGTATTGGAAACCAAGTCTTTAACACTATTTACTTAGTATTTATTTCATTACTTGTATCCGTTCCGATTGGAGTATTAGCCGGTATTTATTTGGCTATGTATGCCAAACCAGGTCTTGTGACACGCTTTTTAAGAACATGTATTGAAACATTGTCTTCTTTACCAAGCATCGTTGTAGGTTTGTTTGGATATTTGATTTTCTTAGTTGTTATTGGGTTATCAAAAAGTTTATTAGCAGGAGCCTTGTCTATTTCCATTCTAAGTTTACCTTTGATCACAACCACCACAGAAGATGCAATAAAAGGTTTGCCAGAAGGGTATTATCAAGGAAGTATGGGACTTGGAGCTACAAAGTGGCAAACGATATTTCATGTACTATTGCCTGCATGTCTATCACGTATTATGACTGGAGTCATTTTAGCGGCTGGTCGTGGCTTTGGTGAAGCTGCTGTATTACTTTATACAACTGGTTCAGGAAGCGATTTACGTTGGAATAACTTTAGCTTTACTTCTCCAACATCACCAATTAATGTACTTAGACCAGCTGAAACATTATCTATTCAAATTTGGAACTTACAAACAAACGGACAAGATAGAGCACTAGCAAATCTATCAAGTGCTGTATTAATGATTTTAGTATTAGCATTTAGTATTGGTGCGAATGTCTGGTCAAGACATATCTCTAAAAAGCAAGCTGGATTAGAGAAATAGAAAGGTTAAGTATGAATAATAAATTTACAGTCAATGATCTAAATTTATATTACGGTGATTTTCATGCCTTAAAAAATATAAATTTAGATATTAAAGAAAAAGAAATAACAGCATTTATTGGTCCTTCTGGATGTGGTAAATCGACATTTTTAAAAACGTTGAATCGTATGAATGACTTGGTTGAAAGTGCAAAGATTACAGGAGATATTTGTCTAGATGGTACGGATATCTACAAGAATATGGATGCAATCGAATTAAGACGTAGAGTTGGAATGGTATTTCAACAGCCAAATCCATTTCCAAAAAGTATTTATGATAATATTGCGTATGGTCCAAGAATTTTTGGAATCAAAAAGAAAAGCGAACTGGATGAAATTGTAGAAAGAAGCTTAAGACAAGCTGCCATTTGGGATGAAGTAAAAGATCGTTTACATAAATCTGCATTAGGAATGTCAGGTGGACAGCAGCAACGTTTATGCATTGCAAGAGCTTTAGCTATGCAGCCGGAAGTTTTATTGATGGATGAACCTACAAGTGCTTTAGATCCAATTTCAACTAGTAAGATTGAAGAATTGACTTTAGAATTGAAAAAAGATTATACAATCGTTATCGTTACACATAATATGCAGCAAGCTATGCGTATTAGTGATAAAACAGCCTTCTTCTTATTGGGGGATCTAATTGAGTATAGTGATACGGAAACATTGTTCTCTACACCAAAAGAAAAGAAAACGGAAGACTATATTACAGGGAGGTTTGGATAATGGTTTTACCTACAAAGTTTTTAAAACAAACAAGACAGTTAGAATTGACTATGACACAAATGTCTCAAGACTGTTTAAAAGGATTATGGTTTTGCAAACACGCTATTTTAGATGGAAACAAAACTTTAGTTCAAGATGTTTCGCAAATGCATGAAGAAGTGAGTGAACAAGGAAGAGAGGCAGAACAAATTTGCATGAAGATCCTTCTTCTTCAACATCCTGTTGCTAAAGACTTACGTCGTATTACGGTAGCTACAAATACGATTCGTGATTTAACACGTATTATGGATCAGGAAAAAGAAGTTTCCGAACTTATTTGTGCATTGAATATGGAAGATTTAGTTGTGGATGACTGTATTAAACAACAATTCACGATTGCCAAAGAAATGGTTACACTTGCGATTGAAGCCTTTATTCAAAAGGATGAAAAAGCGGCTGATCAAGTGATTAAAATGGATGATCAAGCGGATGCACAATATGAAAAGGCAAAAGAGGTCTATGTTGATTTACTAGCTAAAAAAGAACATGATACAGGAACTTTAGTGGATGTATTACTAGTTGGTAAATATTTAGAGAGAATTTGTGATCATTGTGTAAATATTGGTAAATGGGTTCTTTATCAAAAATTGGGTATTTTTGAAGAAATTGAATAAAACAAAAAAGCTGTAAGCAATGTGCTTACAGCGTATTTTTTTATTTGGTGGAGCGTATCGGGATCGAACCGATGACCCCCTGCGTGCAAGGCAGGTGCTCTCCCAGCTGAGCTAACACCCCAAATGCTTTATAATATTACCTAATTTTTTTGGAAAATACAAGCTTTTTTTGATAAAATTAGATTATGAAAAAGAAATGGACATGGATCATCATATTATGTATATTCAATTTCAGTTTAATAGGCTTTATTTTAACGCACCCCGCGCCAAATTTGAAAGAAGCGACAAAGGTTGTAAAGAATGTTTCTACAAAAAAACAAGAAGATAAAAAGTCATTTACATTTGTAGGCGTAGGAGATAATTTATATCATGAAGCAATGTATTGGTATCAAAACTACAGAAATGGATACTATGATTTTGATTCTTATTATGAAATGACGAATAAATATACACAAAATGCGGATTTGGCATACATTAACTTTGAAACACTATGCATTGGAGAATCGTATGGATTGAGTGGATATCCAACTTTTAATGGACCTACAGAAATTCTGTCTTCAGTCAATAAAGCAGGATTTGATTGGTGGAGTTTAAGTTCAAATCATTCTTTAGATAGAGGAGCTGATGGTTTATTAGCACAGATTGATTTGATTCATAATGAATATCCAAATGTGATTACTACGGGTTCACATATTTCACAAGAAGATAAAAATCGTGCTTTAGTGAAGGAAATCAATGGAATCAAAGTTGGCTTTTTAGGTTATACATATGGATTGAATGGCTTTAGTTTGCCTGAAGATAAGCCATGGCTTGTAGATTTGATTGATAAAGATCAAATAAAACAGGATATGGAAGCATTAAATAAAGTAAGTGATGTTCAGATGGTTTCTATGCATTGGGGAAATGAGTATCAAACAGAACCTACTCAAGAGCAAGAAGATTTAGCAAATTATTTAAATGAACTTGGAGTTGAAGTAGTAATTGGTTCACATCCGCATGTGATAGAACCAGCAAAAATTATTAAAGGAAAAAATCAAAATACACTAGTATATTATTCTTTGGGAAACTATACGAGTGCACAAGATATGGATATAACGATGGTTGGGGGTATGGCTAGTTTTACTTTAAACTATGATCCAGATACAAAGACCACATCTTTTACAGATACAAAGTTTATTCCATTGATTACGTGGTTTGATACTGGATTTAATGACTGGAAAACTTATATGATTGATGATTATAATGATTCAATCGCGTCAACGCATAGATTGTCATCAGAATATGATTTATCAAAAGAATGGGTACAGCAGTTTGTGCAATCGGTTATGCAGAATCCAGATGGAATTGAGGTGGTATTAGAGTGAGTCAAAATCAAAAAACAATAGCTGAGAATCGTAAAGCAAGACATGAATATGAATTGTATGATCGATTTGAAGCTGGATTAGTACTTCTGGGGACAGAAATTAAAAGTATTCGAAGAGGGAAGGTACAATTAAAGGATAGTTATATCAGTTTTCAAAAAGGGGAAGCCTTCATTAAAGGCATGCATATTTCTCCTTATGAATTTGGAAACCGATTTAATCATGATGAAATGCGTGATCGCAAGCTTTTGATGCATAAGCAAGAGATTCAAAAATTAGAACAATCGGCTCGTGTTAAAGGATATACGGTTGTACCAGTAAGAATTTATTTATATAAAGGATTGGCTAAGCTTGAAATAGCTTTGGCGAAAGGTAAAAATCTTCATGATAAGCGTGAATCTCAAAAGGCGAAAGATGCGCAAAGAGAGATTCAAAAGGCCTTGAAAAATCAGTATTAATAGATTATACTGATGTTCCTTGGGGATGTTCAGGCATTCGATGAGTAAATGTTTGGATTCAGCCACAGCCACGAAGGATACGTGTAATAACCAACTTAAATTAATTGCTAAAAATAAACTTGCTAATGTATTTGGTATGAACCAAAGCATGGCTTTCGCTGCTTAATTTTATTGCCTACGTTTGGCTTCGCAGCCCCTTTCTGAAATTTCGCTTTCTTATTTCAGACTGAGTGTTAAAGAAAAGAAGATAGAAATAAGTATTGGCTAGCTGCTTATTTTGAATCAACTATAGCTAACCCAAAAGAATTTTTGTTTCCATCCAAAACTTTTGGATAACTAGATGGAAAAAGCTGTAAACGCTGTCTCGTGGGACTTTGCTTAGACAGGAGTTCGATTCTCCTCATCTCCACCAAAGACAATTAACGCCTAATATGGGCGTTTTTTTCTTATCTTCAAATATTTTTGCAAACAATATATAATGAATATGAAAGAAGGTAAATTTACATATGAGAATTGCAGTCAGTTATAAAGATGGAGAAGTGTTCCAACATTTTGGTCATAGCTCAGAATTTAAAATCTATGAAACAGATCATAATAAAATTATTAAGAGTGAAGTAATCACAATCGAAGGACATGGGCATGTTGGTGTTTCAAATGCATTGAAAGAACAAAATGTAAACATTGTACTTTGTGGTGGCATTGGACAAGGGGCTAAAACTGCATTGGCTGGTTTTGGAATCCATTCGTTTGGTGGTGTAACCGGAAATGCGGATGAGGCTGTTAAGAAATATTTAAGTGGAAAGCTTGAATTTACAACTGATGTGACTTGTACAAAACATGAATCTGGTGAAAACCATTCTTGTGGTGGACATTGCCATTAAAAATTCTTGAGTTTTTCTTTTGACACACCTCGTATTTCGGTCTATAATCTAGGCAACAATAGTGATAAGGATACGAATGCATTCTGTTCAAATGTAGAGAGAGTGTGGTTGGTGAAAGCACTTTGCGAAGGTATGTATTTACTCCCTTTGAATTGCCCTTGAAAAAGTGTGCCGTAATTCTTGCGTTAAAAGGTTTGAGGTGTATACAGTAATTGTATAAACAAAGGTGGTACCGCGTGCGACAGACGTCCTTTGATGGCTGTCGCTTTTTATATGGAAAAATGGAGGAAAGTAAAATGGAATTAGTTAATGTATTAGAAGATGAACATTTATCTATGTTGAACCACTCATGTGCTCATATGATGGCTCAAGCTGTTAAGCGTTTATATCCAAATGCTAAATTCTGGGTAGGACCTGTTATTTCTGAAGGTTTCTACTATGATATGGATTTAGGAGATGTAAAATTAAAAGAAGAGGATTTGGCAAAAATCGAAAAAGAAATGAAGAAAATTGCCAAAGACGGAAAGAGAATTGTTCGTGAAGAAATCTCTAAAGAAGATGCTTTAGAAATGTTCAAGGATGATCCTTATAAAGTCGATTTGATCAATGGATTAGAAGATGGAAATATCACAATCTATCGTCAAGGTGAATTTGCGGACTTATGTCGTGGACCTCACGTTGAAACTGTTAAGATGTGTAAAAACTTTAAATTATTGAAACATTCTGGTGCTTACTGGAAAGGTGATGCTAACAATAAAATGCTTCAACGTGTTTATGGTATCTGCTTTGACACAAAAGAAGAGTTGGAAGCACATCTAGAAGCTTTAGAAGAAGCTAAAAAACGTGATCACAAGAAGTTAGGAAAAGAAATGGGATTGTTTACAATTAGTGAATATGCGCCTGGTATGCCAATCTTCTTGCCAGATGGAATGATTTTACGTAATATTTTGGAACAATACTGGTATCAAGAACACGCAAAAGAAGGATACCAATTCATTAAAACTCCTATTATGATGTCAAAAGAATTATGGGAATTGAGTGGACACTGGGATCATTATAAAGATAACATGTACACTTCAATGGTAGATGATCGTGAATTTGCAATCAAACCAATGAATTGTCCAGGAGCTTTATTAGTATATAACTCAACTTTACACTCATATAAAGACTTACCATTGCGTTTAGGAGAACTAGGACAAGTACACCGTCACGAAGCAAGTGGTGCATTGAATGGGTTGTTCCGTGTACGTACATTTACACAAGATGATGCTCACTTGTTTGTAACTCCTGATCAATTGGAAGAAGAGGTTAAGAAAGTATTACAATTGGTAGATCGTATCTATTCAGTATTTGGTTTACCATATGAAATTGAATTATCAACTCGTCCAGAAAGTGGATATATTGGTTCAGAAGAAATTTGGGATGCTTCAGAAAAAGCATTGGCACAAGCTTGTGTTCATGCAGGTAAAGAATATAAAGTGAATCCTGGAGATGGTGCATTCTATGGACCTAAATTGGATATCCATATTAAAGATAGCTTAGGACGTGTATGGCAATGTGGTACTGTACAGCTAGATATGAATTTGCCAGAAAGATTCGAATGTAAATATGTAGATGCAGATGGAACAAAGAAAACTCCAATTATGTTACACCGTGTAGTTTATGGATCAGTTGAACGTTTCATTGGTATCTTGATTGAACACTTTGGTGGACACTTCCCATTATGGTTAGCGCCACGTCAATTTGTTGTGATTCCAGTACACCACGAAAAACATGTTGAATATGCAAATAAAGTATGTGATGCATTAACAGCTTTAGGAATGCGTGCTACAGTAGATTCTCGTAACGAAAAATTAGGTTACCGTGTTCGTGAGGCACAGCTAAAAAAGGTTACTTACCAAATTGTAGTTGGTGATGGAGAACAAGAAAACAACACAATTACAATTCGTCAGAGTGGTAAAAAAGATAGTGTTACATTGTCATTAGATGAAGCTTTAGCTAAATTTAAAGCGGAAGTAGACAATAAAACATTGTTTGGAAAGTAAGAGTTTAGAGGTCAAAAATTGACCTCTAAATTTTTTTGTATTTTTTTAAAAAATTTGCTTGCAATAAATTTTTATCCATGTTATTATAAACGGGCGTTACGGATAACGTAGGTTGTTCTAAAAAATAAGTATCTGGAAATATTCTTGGAGAAGTACTCAAGTGGCTGAAGAGGTGCCCCTGCTAAGGGTATAGGTCGGGAAACTGGCGCGAGAGTTCAAATCTCTCCTTCTCCGCCATCTTATTTTTGGAAAATTATGGTCCAGTGGTGTAGTGGTTAACATGCCTCCCTGTCACGGAGGAGATCGTGGGTTCGAGTCCCATCTGGACCGCCATTCATGCAGATGTAGTTCAATGGTAGAACACAGCCTTGCCAAGGCTGATACGGGGGTTCAATTCCCCTCATCTGCTCCATTTAAAATTAAATATTGGTCCAGTGGTGTAGTGGTTAACATGCCTCCCTGTCACGGAGGAGATCGTGGGTTCGAGTCCCATCTGGACCGCCATTTAGAAATTTAAGTCATCTTAGGATGACTTTTTTCTTTGTGTTGACTATTAATTAATTTCTTTGTTTAATAAACTTATGATTATAAATGTAAGTGGAAGAACAGATGTTGTAGCTTATTATATGGATTGGTTTGTGAAACGATGGAATGAAGGCTATTTTGATGTAAGAAATCCTTTTAATCCTAAATTGGTTAGTCGTATTTTTGTATCAGATATTGATATGATTGTATTTTGTACAAAGAATCCTTTGCCATTGGTAGATACAATACATCTATTTTCTGTACCCATCCAGCTACAAGTTACTATCACTGGATACTTTGATGATATTGAATCTCATGTACCAGATAAACGAAAAGTTATTGAATGTGTAAGAGAATTATCAGATTATTTAGGAAAAGAAAATGTGTGTGTTAGATATGATCCGATTCTTTTAAATTCGAAATATAATGTTGATTATCATATTCGTGCATTTAATAAGTTATGCATGATGCTTAATGGATATGTTTCTAAAATGATTGTCTCTTTTGTAGATGATTATAAAAACGTAAGAAATAACCATTTGGATTATCATGAACCATCCAATGAGGAATATCTTACATTAAAAGAAGCTTTTGAAAAGAATGACATAAAAGTAGTTAGTTGTATGGAAAATAAATATCATATTGGTGATAAAAACGATTGCTGCGTCAGCATTAAATATGCTTTTGAAAGAACAGGAAAATTCTATAAAGAATGGAAGGCAAGAGATTGTCATTGTGTAAATATGGTGGATATTGGTGCATATAATTCATGTTTACATGGTTGTAAGTATTGTTATGCAAATTTTGATTCAAAACAAATTATGTCAAATTATAAGATGCATGATCCAAAGTCTAGTTTATTGATTGGACAATTGAGCTTCGATGATCAAATTAAAGTACGAAGAAAATAAAAAGAGTGAAGCTAGTTTTGCTTCACTCATTAATTTTGTATAGATTTTTGTTAATTCTTCTTTTTCATCATCAGTCATTTTTCTTTCGGTCGCATCATGACTATCCAATGTTCCTTCATGGCCATCAATCACTTTTCCATTCTTTATGACAAGAACTAATGGAACATATAAAGTTAAAATACCTTCATCATTATTTGACATATAATCTTGAATATATGGCTCAATAATTGTTTTTTGATCATCTGTATAAAGACGATTCTTTTTGTCATCTCTAACCTTTACATATTGAATATCAATACCATTTTTTTGGGCTACTTTCTTTAGAACAGGTTTAGCCTCCTTACACCAAGGACAACTCGAATATCCAAAATACAATACGCCTGATTTTTCTTTTGTGAAATATTGAATGGCTTCATCAAAACTAATTTCATTAAATTTAGTATTTGAGTCATCTTTTGAATTGCATGTTTCTTCTTCACTTGTTACATCACAAGCTTTTTTTGAAGTTGAGCTTGTGGGCTTTATTTGAGCTTGACAAGCGCATAAAGTAAGACTTAAAAGTATAAGTAATAATTTCTTCATAAATTTAATATACAAATAAAAAAATCAAATGTAAAGAAAAAAACTTCGATTTCTCGAAGCTTAAAATTCTTAGTGGGGCGGCTGACGCGATTCGAACGCGCGCGTGACGGAGCCACAATCCGCTGTGTTAACCAACTTCACCACAACCGCCATGTCTGCTTGACGCTTAAATAATATACCATGTGATTGAGAACTTTGCAAGTAAAATAATTAAATAAATTGAAAAAAGTGTAATTTTTTTCGTATAAGAGTATATGAAGGTAAAAGAGATGGAAGTGGAGCAACGCCCACGAGAAAAAGCGTTGCGCTATGGTTTAGAATCATTGAGCGATTTAGAGCTCGTTGCTTTGATTCTACAAAGTGGAAATAAAAATCGTTCCGTATTTGAAATCGCATCCGATGTATTGAAAGAAAGTGAAGGTTTATCAAAATTAATGCAGATGCATGTAAATACATTGATGCAAATTCAAGGAATTCGAGAAGTAAAGGCTTTACAACTTTTGGCAAGTGTTGAATTGAGTAAGCGTGTTATTAAATCAAAGGTATATCATGCCTCTATTTTAAAGCCGGAAGATGTAATTGAATGGTTTGAGTTTGAATATGGTGTTTTGCAACAAGAATGTTTTATCGCTTTATATTTAGATACAAAAAGTAAATTGATTGCTCATCGTGTCCTGTTTAAAGGAACATTGAATGAGAGTACAGTTCATCCTCGTGAAGTATTTAAAGAAGCATTTTTGCAAAATGCGAATTCAGTACTAATTGCACACAATCATCCTTCAGGAGATTGTACACCATCCCAAGCCGATTTTGAAGTTACATATAAAATGGTTCATGTGGCAATAACTATGGGTGTTCATTTAGTGGACCATATTATTGTAGGACAAAATCAATATTATTCATTTAAAGAGCACAAATATCTCGATTGAAAGAAGGAAGGTTTATCGCTATAATATAAGTTAGTTTGGGGGATATTATGCGTAAATTTACTCGAATTCAAAAAAGATTACTTACGATTATTGTCGTTTTATGTATATTGGCATGTGCAATGTTTGGTTTAAGGCAAAATTCAATCACAAATATTGGTTATAGTGCTTGGACTTATTTGAAGTATGGTTTGATTCAATATCCGTTATCTTCTATCGGAAATGCTATAAATGATTTTTCAAATCTTTGGCATGCTTATGATGATAATGAATATTTATCCAAACAGTTAGCCGAACAAAAGAATTATCAAACCGCATATGAAGATGAAAAAAATAAAAATAAACAACTTGAAGCATTACTCGATATGAAAGGTGGACTAGGAGATGCTAAAACGATTAGCGTATCTGTCTTAGAACGTTCAAGTGAATCTTGGCTTCAAACGGTAACTATTTCTGCAGGTAAAAAACAAGGGGTAGAAAAAAATATGCTTGTGGCTACAAGTGATGGTGCTATTGGTTTAGTTGATAGTGTGCAAACACTAACAAGTACTGTTCAATTACTAACCAGTCAGCATTTAAACAATGATATAGCGATAAAAATGTCTCTAGAAGATGGATCAAGTGTAGAAGGAGTTCTACAATCGTATGATACAGATAAGAAGGCGTATCGTGTTTCGTTGTTTGACAATGATGCAACGGTGACAAAAGGTCAAAAAGTTGCGACAAGCGGTAAAGGCGGAAACTATCCTAGTGGAATTTTAATTGGAGAAGTAAAAGATGTTTCGTTAAATGATGATTCGATTATTTCTACTGTTTATGTTTCACCGGTATCGAATATGAAAAGTTTTGACTATTGTCTTGTAATTGGAAAAGAGGAGAGTAAATGATAAATAAAGAACGTTATTCATTTATTTTCTTACTTATACTGGCACTGCTTGACCAAATAAATGCATCTTTGTTTGGTGTGGATTTTACGTATTCTTCATTATCTATAGTGAGTCATTTATGTTTTTGTGGATGTATGCTTGTCGTTAGTCATGAAAAAACTATGAATCGAATTTTATATGCATGTTTATGTGGTCTATGTGTAGGATTATTCTTTACTTCTGACTGGCTAGTGAAAATGCTTCTGTTTGGCTTTTTTGGATGGCTTATCGGGCTATTTAAAGATATGATGGATCAAGATCATTGGGTGCAATTTGCAATTGTCTTTTTGATGATGTTTCTATATGATTTGATTTGTTTTTTTGGAGCAATAATTCTAGGATACATAACCATGAGCTTTATGAAATGGTTTATTTATGTAGAAGCTCTTACATTGGTATTTAATGGGGCTTGGATATTTGTATTGCTTTATATTATTACTGTATTCAATAGATATGCAACTATAAAAGATATTCGTTATAAACGAATGGAAAAGTTACACATGCAAAATATTCGAAGGAAATGAGTCATGGATTCGTTTCCTTCTTTTCATATGTGTTAAAATAGAAGAAAAGAGGTATTCAAATGAAAAAACTTTTATTATTAGATGGAAATTCCATGCTATTTCGTGCATATTATGCAACTTTATATACACATAGAATGACAACATCCAATGGTATTCCAACCAATGCGGTCTATGGCTTTGTGATGATGTTAAATAAGGCAATTGATATTATTGAACCAGATAAAATTCTAGTTGCTTGGGATGCAGGAAAACCAACATTTAGACATAAACAATTTGCAGCTTACAAAGGAACTCGTAAACCATTAGATGAAGAATTGATCGTACAATTTCCAATTGTAAGAGAATATTTGGATGCGGCTGGCATCAAACGCTATGAACAAGAAGGTTATGAAGCTGATGATATCATTGGAAGTATGGCTAAATGTTGTAAAGATATCCAAACAACAATTCTTACAAGCGATCGCGATTTACTACAATTGATTGATTCAAGTACACATGTTCTTTTAATGAAAAAAGGCTTAAGTGAAATGGAATTGATGGACGAACAAAATCTTTTAGACACATACGGTATTACGCCAAATCAAGTTATTGATATGAAAGGGTTGATGGGAGATACAGCTGATAATATTCCAGGTGTTCAGGGTGTTGGTGAAAAAACAGCTTTGCGTTTATTGAATCAATATTCAACAGTAGAAAATGTTTATGCTCATATTGATGAAGTAAAGGGAAAATTAAAGGAAAAATTGGAAAAAGATAAAGACAATGCGTTTATGTCTTTGGAATTGGCAACGATTTATACAAAGATGAAACTTCCGTTTTGTTTAGATGATTGTGATTTTGCAGGAATCCAAGAAGATGTGAATGGATTCTATGAAAAATATGAAATGCGATCTTTAGTGAATCGTACAAAACAAACAAAGAATGAAAAATGGCCATTAAAAGAAGTGGATCATATTGATGCTTTAGATGTAGAAGATTTAATGGTTATGCCTGTATGTACGCAACAGCCATATCTAGATCAACAATTATATGGATTTATGATTCCAATTGATAAGACAATTTATTATATTTCTGTAGAAAAGGCTTTGGAGGATACAAACTTCAAAACATTATTAGAAACAAAAAAAATAAGTACATGGGATACAAAAGAGATGATGCATTTATTAGATCGTTACGGATTTAAATGGAATACTTTCAGTGATGATTTGCATATTGCGGGATTCTTATTAAATTCCACGGCTACAGATAGTGATGCAGTTTTAGAAGCGCTTCATATTTCTTTGCCAGAATCTTTTCATGATGTCTCAAAAAAGACAAAAGAAGAACCTGCTTTTAGCTTAAATAGAGAAATGCTGATTTATCAAAGTTTGACACAACAGTTGTGCGAAAAGAAAAATGAAATTCGTAAGTCTTTAAAAGATGAAAATGTTATTTCTTTATATAAAGATATTGAAATGCCATTAGCAAACGTATTATTTTCTATGGAACAAGAAGGTATTTCTATTCAAGAAAGTTTCTTGGATGAATATGGAGCTTTATTGAATGAAAAACTGGAAGCTTTAGCTCAACAAATTTATTCTCATGCAGGCATGATTTTTAATATCAATTCTCCAAAACAATTGGCGAATGTTTTATTCGATGAATTAAATTTAAGTTCAGGTGGAAAAAAACGTTCTACATCGGCAGATGTGTTGGAAAAATTACGTGGAAAACATCCAATTGTTGAAGATATTTTGGAATATCGTAAAATATCAAAGGTATCCAGCACATATATTGATGGCTTGAAAAAACATATTCGTCCAGACCAAAAAATCCACACTTCTTTTAATCAAACTATGACACAAACAGGAAGACTTTCAAGTAGCGAACCAAACCTTCAAAATATTAGTATTCGTGATGAATTAGGAAAAGAAATTCGTAAGGCTTTTGTGGCTGAAGAAGGATATCAGTTATTATCTGCTGACTATTCACAAATTGAATTAAGAATGTTGGCACATATGGCTGATGAAGATCATATGATAAAAGCGTTTAATGAAGGTTTAGATATTCATACAAAAACAGCTACTTTGATTTTTGATTGTTTACCAGAAGAAGTGGATGAACATAGAAGAAGAATTGCAAAAACAGTAAACTTTGGAATTGTATATGGACAAACTGAATTTGGTTTATCATCACAATTAAATATCACACGTAAAGAAGCGGGTGAGTTTATGAAAATGTATTTTGAAAGTTATCCTAAAATTCATGAATATATGAATCAATTGATTGAATTCTGTAAGGAAAATGGTTACGTAGAAACATTATTCCATAGACGCAGAGAGATTCCAGAAATTAATGATAAGAATTTTATGACGCGTGAATTCGGTAAGCGTGCTGCCATGAATGCACCAATCCAAGGTAGTGCTGCTGATTTGATCAAGATTGCCATGTTGAAAATGGATAAGGCTTTAAAAGATGAGAATATCAAATCAAAAATGCTTCTTCAAATACATGATGAACTGATTTTCTTGGTACCTGATGAAGAGTTGGATTTGATGAAAAAACTTGTCAAAGAAACTATGGAAAGTGCTATGAAATTAAAGGTTCCGTTAAAGGCAAGTATCAGTATTGGCAAATCTTGGTATGAGGCTAAATAATGCCAGAAGCACCAGAGGTACAAACGGTCTTAAAAACATTAGAAACACAAATTAAAGATGTTTTAATTGAGGATGTATTTGTGTATTATCCTAAAATTATAGATAATGTGGATATAGATGTTTTTAAAAATCATGTGATTGGACAATCCTTTCGCTCATTTAATCGTATTGGAAAATATTTGATTTTTGGTTTAGATTATTATGATTTAGTCGTTCATTTGCGTATGGAAGGAAAATTTTATTTGTATGATAAACTTCAAAATGACAAACATATTCATGTCGTACTCAAATTAAACAATCAAATTTTCATGTCATATCATGATACAAGAAAGTTTGGAAGAATGTATTTGTATCCTAAAAAAGAAGATATTCATTCATATGCTTGTTTTAAAAATGTTGGATATGATTATATGGATGAAAAAGTAAATGGAATGTATTTCTATAATTGTATTCATTCATTGAAACGAAATTTGAAATCATGCTTATTAGATCAGTCAATCATGGCTGGTGTTGGAAACATTTATGCGGATGAAATATGTTTTGCGTCAGGCTTAGATCCAAGAAGTCGAGCTTGTAAGTTGTCAAAAAAAGATTGTGATAAAATTGTTTATGAAACAAAAAGAATTTTGCAGGGTGCTACTCGTTTTGGTGGGACAACCATTCGTTCTTATACTTCAAGCTTAGGAGTAACAGGGCGTTTTCAACTTTATTTAAAAGTACATGATCAGACACAATGTAAAGTGTGTCATCATACGATAAAAAAATTAATTGTATCACAAAGGGGGACTTATCTATGTCCAAATTGTCAAAAAAGAAAGTGATTGGAATTACTGGATCAATGGGTTCAGGAAAGAGTGAAATTTCTCGATATTTAAAAAATAAATATCCAGTTTTAGATTGTGATCAGGTCAATGCAGATTTATTAAAAAAGGGAAATTTAGGTTATAAGAAATTAAATGATTTACATATAGTTGAATTGGATTCAGATGGACAAATTATCAAGGAAAGTCTAGCTTCGTATATGTTTTCCAATGAAAAACATCGAAAACAAGTAGAAGCTATCCTACATCCTTTAATTTTTGATGAAATGCATACATGGATTCACAAACAAGATAGTTCTATTGTCTTTGTAGAGATGCCAATTTTATTTGAGATTTCTGCACAAAAATGTTTTGATTCAATATGGTGTGTTGTAGCAGATTTAGATGTAGCGTTATCACGCCTACAGACCTATCGTAATTTTACTAGAGAACAAGCTTTAGCAAGGCTTGTTTCACAAATGAATCCAGAAGAAAAAATAGCGAGAAGCAATATTGTATTACGAAATAACGGCACAGTAGAGCAGTTACATATACAGATTGAAGATGCATTAAAAGAGGAGAATTTAAATGGCGATTGAAATACGATGCATAGAACATTTATCTAGTGAACAAAGACAATCTTTAAGCTTATTGTATGGTCCTTTGATTGGAAAAAGTTCTGTTTGTTTGTATGAATTTTTAGGTTCGATTCAAAATTCGATTGATTTAGAAGATATATATCTTTTGTTGAATATGAATGCTGCTCAATTTGATAAAGCAAGAAATTATTTGGAACAATATCATTTGATTGAAACTTATGTTCATAAAGAAGATATGTTGATCTTTCTATATGCTCCTTTATCTTCTAATAAGTTTTTATGTCATGAGACATATTCAAGATTGTATTTAGCGTGTGTTGGAGCAAAATGTTTTGATAAAATAAAGGCTATGCTTCATATAGATAAAACGGTTTCTTCTTTATACACAAAAGTAGAAAGTCCTTTAGATGTTTCGATTTTAGATTCTTGGAATGAATCGAAAGAAATTGCTTATGAAAAAGTAAAACCGACAATTAAACAGAAATATGATTTTGATTTTGCGACACTTTTCAAAGGTATGGATCGAATTTTTCCTGTGCGCTTTCGAACAAGTGAAAATTTAGATCGTATAGCTGAAATGGCTAAAATATATGGAATCAATGCTAAAGATATGCGTAGATATGTACAAAGAAGTATTAATCCTTCAACACATGTATTTGATTTAGATAAATTAAAAGATATGGTTATGCGTAATCGTAAAGCTATAGAAATTGGTTCAGATCCATATCAAATGTCGCCAGTTAAATTTCTACAGAATAAACAAAATGGTATTCCAGTTGTGAAATCAGATCAGATATTGATTGAGCGCTTATGCAAAGAATTCCAATTTCCAATAGAAGTAGTAAATACGCTGATTGAATATACTTTGCAACAAACGAATCAGCAATTTTCTAGAAATTATGTTGAAAAAGTAGCGGCCAGTTGGGTGCGATTAGGAGTAGATTCTAGAAAGAGGGCTTTGAGTATCATCAATCAGAGTCCTGCTGGAAATAAAAATGATAAAAATACTGAAAAAGTTGTGCTAGATGAGAAGTTTTATACGCAAAAAGAAGAAAAATCAGATACACAGATTCAACAAGAAATGTTAGAACTGCAAAAGATGTTGAAAGAAGGTAAATTGTAGTGAACTTAAATATTAAGCTTTCCGAAGAACAAATGTTAGAGAGACAACAAAATATTGCTCGTTTAAAAGAAAATGAATTAATTCTGATGTTTTTAGAACAAAATCATTTAGATGCATCTTTTGTAGAAGAAAACAGTGGTGTTTTGTTGCAGTGGCTAAAGAGTGTGAATGCTTGTAGAAACTGTAAAGGTCTTGATTATTGTGTTCAGAAGATTCGTGGTAAGGTTACAAAATTGAAAATGGATGATTCTGGCTTTTTAAATGAATACTATGCTTCGTGTCAATATGAACAAAATCGTGATAAACAATTGGCTCATCAGAGTAAGTTTCGCTTTTCACACATGTCTTTAAATGATTATTTGATTGATTTAAATGATGCTTCTTTTTTGGATGCTGCCAAAGAAAAGGAATATAGACTTGCGTATACGCAAAGTGTAAGTAGTATCCCATTAAATCAAGGTGTGTATTTGTATGGAAATCCTGGAACTGGTAAATCATATTTGATGAAGGGAATCTGTAATTATTATGCAAAGAATAATAAGAGTGTGTCTTTTGTACAAGTACCATTGTTGATTCAAGAATTGAAACAATTTATGACAGATAATGAATATCGCCAAAGAGTAATGAATCATTTACGATATAGTGATGTTTTGGTTTTAGATGATATTGGAGCTGAGAGTATTACGCAATGGACAAGAGATGAAATTTTATTGCCAGTCTTAGATGAGCGTATGAATAAACAGATGAAAACATATTTTACATCAAATTATTCTATGGAAGAATTAGAGCAACAATATCGTCTTGCGAATAAACCGAATAACACGATTGCGAGTCTAAGAATTCTTGAAAGAATTCGTACTTTGTCTATACCTGTTGAATTATCTGGAAAATCACGTCGTTAGTTAATAATTTCACTTTTCAAATTAGGCGATATGGAGTAGAATAGGTATGACAGAAATGTTTAAAGGAGGAATAGAGTAATGTTAGTATCTGCTACTGAAATGATCAACAAAGCTCACGAAGGGCACTATGCGATTGGTGCTTTCAACATCAATAACTTAGAATGGACAAAAGCTATCTTAGCTGCTGCTGAAGAAGCTAAATCACCAGTTATGTTAGGAGTATCTGAAGGTGCTGCTAAATATATGTGTGGTTTCAAAACAGTTGCTGCTATGGTAAAAGAAATCCACGATGCAATGGGAATTACAGTTCCTGTAGCTTTACACTTGGACCACGGTTCATATGAAGGTGCAAAAGCTGCTATCGAAGCAGGATTTACTTCTGTAATGTTCGATGGTTCTCACTATGCATTTGAAGAAAACTTAGAAAAATCAAAAGAAATGATCGCCTTAGCACACTCAAAAGGACTATCAATTGAATGTGAAGTTGGTGGAATCGGTGGAGAAGAAGATGGTGTTATATCTGCTGGTGAATTAGCTGACCCTAAAGAATGTAAAACTATCGCTGAATTAGGCGTAGACTTCTTAGCAGCTGGTATCGGAAATATCCACGGTAAATATCCTGCAAACTGGGCTGGATTGAACTTTGATCGTTTAGAAGAAATCCAAAATGTTACAAATGGTAAACCATTAGTATTACACGGTGGTTCAGGAATCCCTCGTGAACAAGTTCAAAAAGCTATCACATTAGGTGTTTCTAAAGTTAACGTTAATACTGAATGCCAATTAGTATTTGCTGAAGCAACTCGTAAATACATCGAAGCTGGAAAAGACCAAGAAGGAAAAGGATATGATCCACGTAAATTATTAAAACCAGGTGCTGATGCAATCACAGCATTATGTAAAGAAATGATGGAAAACTTCTTTGGTTCTGCTGGAAAAGCTGAATAATTAAAGTTTTTAAATAAAGCAGGCTTTAAGCCTGCTTTTTGCATAATTTGGAGGGGAAAATATGAAGTCTGTTGAAATTAATGATTTATTGTCTTTTCACTTTTATGGAAATTTAAAAGTGAAGGATGGCGTAAAAGTCTTTGTTGATGGAGTAGCAGCAGAAAAAGACAATGCCTATGAATATACTTTAAAATGTGTGAAGAATGATGAAGTATATGATTTAACTTCTTTTGGAAAAGAAGGAAGTTTTTATATTGAAAATGAGAATTCGATTCTATTCTGTGGAAATCGTAAAAATATTGAAAAATCCACTTCTCTATATCGTTTATCTTTAAATGGTGGAGAAGCTAAAGAAATTGCTCGTTTTGATAAACCAGGAATGAATGTATTGGGATATTTAAACGAGAAAACACTTGTATTATTGACAAAAGAAAAACTTGTTGAAGAAGAAAGTGATTATGAAGTATTTGATGAGATTCCTTTCTATATGAATGGTCAGGGTATCACAAATAAACATCGTACTCATTTATATACATATGATTTAGATACAAAAGAACTTGTTTGTGTTACAGAAGGTACTTTTGATGTGTCGAATGCTAAAATCCATGATGGTGCTTTGTATTATACAGGTCAAAACTGGACACGTAAACAAGCTTTGTACGAAGATCTTTATAAATATGATGGTGAAGTAAGTACAGTTGTAGATGCGAAAGAAAGAAGCATTCAAGACTTTAATTTTGTAGATGGTAAATTAGTTCTTGTTGCGAGTACACATGAAAAATATGGTTTGAATGAAAATCCAAAATTCTTTGATCAAGACTTCAATTTAATTGCAGATTGGCAAGAATGTGTTGGTAACAGTGTAGGTACGGATTGTGCTCTAGTTGCAGGAAATGCCACTTTAGTAAAGAATCAAGCTTTATATTTTGTATCAACCATTTATGATCATAATAATTTATATAAATTAGAAAATGGAAAGATTGAATTGGTATTTGAATGGTCAGGAACGATTCAAGCTTTCGCTTTTGAAGATGACACATTGTATTTTATTGGAGCAGATGTGGCGAGCCTTCAACAATTATATAAGGTTCAAGATGGAAAAGTGATTCAATTATCTGACTTTAATAAGATGGAAGATACGTATGTGGCAGATCCAGTAGAAGTAAGTTTTGGTGAAGATCTAACAGGATGGGTATTGTTGCCAAAAGATTATGATGAAACAAAAAAATATCCGGCTATTTTAGATATTCATGGTGGTCCTAAAACTGTATATGGAAAAGTATTCTATCATGAAATGCAAGTATGGGCTAGTAAGGGATATTTTGTATTCTTCTGTAATATTCATGGTTCAGATGGACGTGGCAACGAATTTATGGATATTCGTGGAAAATATGGAACGATTGATTATGATGAATTAATGCAGTTTACAGATAAAGTATTGGAAACATATCCTCAAATCGATGCTAGTAAAGTTGGAGTCACTGGTGGAAGTTATGGTGGATTCATGACAAACTGGATCATTGGTCATACAGATCGTTTTGCGTGTGCAGCAAGTCAAAGAAGTATCGCAAACTGGATTTCATTCTCTCAGACAAGTGATATTGGACCATACTTTGCACAAGATCAGCAATCGGCTACATATTATGACAATCAAGAAAAATTATGGTGGCATTCACCATTGAAATATGCACGTAATGTAAAAACACCAACTTTATTTATTCATTCAGATGAGGACTATCGTTGTCCACTTTGTGAAGGACTACAAATGTTGAATGCATTATTAGACCAGAATATTGAAGCACGTATGTGCTTGTTCCATGGAGAAAACCATGATTTATCTCGTACGGGACTTCCACAACATCGTTTGCGTCGTTTAAATGAAATCACAGATTGGATGGAAAAACATTTAAAATAGATGGCTTTTGGAATTTACAATATTTTTCTAGATTATCCGGATTGAATAGGCTATAATAGATAGGCATTACCTTGAAATGGGGGAAAATGAATGGAAAAAGTCATTAAAATTGAAGGTGGACATCGTTTAAATGGAACAGTTCGTATTAGTGGTTCTAAAAATGCAACTGTAGCTTTAATTCCAGCATGTGTTTTAGGAAATGAGCCAGTCACTATTTATGGTGTACCTAATATTTCAGATGTACAGTCTTTGATCGTTTTGTTGAATGAACTTGGTGTTTATGTTGAAAAGCGAGATGAAGAAACATTATATATAGATCCTACTCATATGGAAAATATTCCGATGATATCTAAAGCTGTTTCAAAGTTAAGAGCAAGCTACTATTTTATGGGAGCCTTGTTAGGAAAATTTGGACATGCAGAAATCAAAATGCCAGGAGGATGTTATTTGGGTCCTAGACCTATTGATCTTCACTTGAAAGGGTTTGAAGCCTTAGGTGCAGATATCCAATATGAAAATGGATGTTATATATTGGATGCGAAAGAATTAAAAGGAACTAATATTTTCTTAGATATCTCAAGTGTAGGGGCTACAATCAATATTATGATGGCAGCTGTTTACGCAAAAGGAAGAACTGTCATTGAAAATGCGGCACGTGAACCGGAAATCATTGATATTGCGACTTTGTTGAATAAAATGGGCGCAAGAATTCATGGTATGGGTACAAGTACACTTGTAATCGATGGTGTTGATTACTTAAAAGGATGTATTCATGAAATCATTCCAGATCGTATTGAAGCAGCTACTTATGTGATCATGGCAGCAGCTATGGCCAATGATATGCGAATTGAGAATATTATTCCTCAGCACTTAGAAGCCATTGTTATGAAGCTTCAAGAAGTGGGAATCAATATGGAAGTTGGTTCGGATTTTATCCATGTATTTAAGACTGACAAGCCATTAAAACGTACAGAAATCTTGACAAAGCCATATCCTGGATTTGCGACAGATGTACAACAACCATTTACTGTTTTATTGACACAATGTGAAGGTCAATCTGTAGTAACTGAAACAATTTATATGGAACGTTTCAAACATTGTGCAGAATTGAATAAAATGGGCGCAAATATTGATGTACACACACCAAGCGCATTTATCAATGGAAAAACAAAGTTACATGGTTCTAAAGTAACCGCAACAGATCTTCGTTGTGGTGCAGGACTTGTGATCGCAGCCTTGATGGCAGATGGTGTTACTGAGATTCATGATATTTATCATATTGATCGTGGATATGATAACTTGGATGGTAAATTAGCTCATTTAGGTGCTAAAATGTGGCGTGAAGAGGTAGAAGATTAAGATGTATGGTGACATACATCTTTTTTCTTTGTATAATCAGTTTATGAACATGATGGAAATAACGGCGCAGATGCGCGAAAACAAAAAAATAGAATTTAAAGATCAATTAAAAATTGTCATTTTATTATCTGTACCTGCTATATTAGAACAATTAGTTGGAACGGCCATGAGCTATATCGATACAGCCATGGTTGGATCTTTAGGCTATAAGGCTACGGCAGCCATCGGTGTAGTTGCTAGTACGACATGGTTATTTGGTGGTATTTGTACAGCGGCTGTATTAGGCTTTTCCGTTCAGGTAGCTCAATATTTAGGTGGAGGTAAAAATAAACTAGCTAGGCAAGTTGTTTGCCAGTCAATACTTTTTAATGTTATTTTTGGCTTATGTATGGCTTTGATTGTGGTGGGAGCCAGTTTTTATTTGCCTACTTTATTAGGGGCGGATTCTTCTATTTGTAGGGATGCCACTTTATATTTAGCGATTGTAGGTGCTTTTATTCCATTTAATATGATGGCTATGTTACATTCAGGCATGTTAAGATGCTCAGGGAATGCCATGCTTCCAAGTCTTATGAATATTTCGATGTGTGTTTTTGATGTTATTTTTAATTATTTCTTTATTTATATATTAAATCTAGGTGTTGCAGGAGCTGCTTTGGGAACAGGGATGGCACAAATGGTTGTAGGCTTCATCTTGATGTATATTGTCGTCAAAAAGGAAAAATCTTTGCGACTTCTAGGTGATGAATCATGGAAGATTAATAAAGAAATTTTAAAAAATGTAGTCAATCTTTCAATTCCAGCTGGCCTTGAAAGAGTCACACTATCTTTAGCTCAAGTTGTAATGACTGGTGTTGTATCGAGTATGGGTGCAATTAGTGTAGCCATTAATTATGTGGCGGTTTCTGCAGAAGGCTTATGTTATCTACCAGCTTATGGAATTGGTGGAGCTGCAACAACATTGGTTGGACAAAGTATTGGGGCAAAACGGAAAGATATGGCGAAACGCTTTGCGTATTTAACAACCTTATTATCTTTTGTCCTTGTCATCTTTATGAGTGTTATTATGTTTGCGTTTGCACCATTCTTAGCTTCAACCCTGACAACTAGTCAAGAAGTCATAGATGGAGCTAGTGAATGTTTAAGAATTGTTTCTTTTTCAGAACCATTGTTTGCTGTTAGTATTGTAGTCATGGGTGCATTGCGTGGGGCTGGAGATAGTAAACGTCCTTTTGTTCTAAATGCTTTAAGTATGTGGGGTATGCGTGTTTTACCAATTATCATCTTCACCAAACGATATGGTGTTATTGGTGTATGGGTTACAATGACTTTCGAATTGGTATTTAGAGGTATTATATTCTTTATTCGTATGGTTCGAGGTAAGTGGTTAGATCAAAATTCAATTAAATAGAAAAAAATGAGTGGATTTTTCCACTCATTTTCTTTATTCACCAGGATTTGATTTTAATACTTTACCTGTATTAAATAGTTCAGCAGCTCTTTTTGCCGCTTCTAAACGATCTTCTTCGTTTTTATAATCAACGTGAACTGTATAGCAGCCACAATCCATGCATTGTGCATAGAATCCGTTTCCTTCTTCTTCAAGAATCGAACCACCTTCGCATAGAGGGCATTCGTGTAAATCAACTAATTCATCAATGTTTTGCATAAGAATCCTTCCTTCTTTTATTCTTATCTATTGTACAATCAAATGCTAAGAAAGTTAAGAGAAATTTAAGGTTTAATAAAGGAATGAAATGATATAATACATCGGTAACAATAAGGGGATGTTATTATGAATCAAAAGGATCGTGTATTTACACCTGCATTTGTTGCGAATTTATTTTTGATTGCAGGAACTGTTTTCTTGCTTTTAAAGGGGAAAATAAACGCATATGTAGGAGTAGATGGCTTAAAGCATGAAGGGATGGCTTTGGCACTCATTGGATTTAGTTTCATGGTTGTCGGAATGTGCATATGGATTGTAATATGGATTAGTCGCAGGATGAATAAATGAATTCATCCTTTTTCTTGTGATAATTTAATTTTCTTAATACAATAAATGTATGAAGAATAAGAAAAAGAATTGTTTCTCAAAAATAATACGTTTTTTAATGACGGCTTTAACCAGTCTTTTAATTGTGCTCATTTTAATTATCATACTTATGGTTTCACGTATTCAAGGAACAGCACGTGTAGTCAATTATGCAGGATTAGTACGTGGAAAAACACAGCGAATTATTAAATTGGAAGATGCCAGAATGTCTCAAGATGATATGATTGCGGATGTCAAAGGCTATATAAAAGGACTTCGTTATGGTAGTGAAGAACTAGATTTAGTATCTTTAGATGATAAGGCTTTTCAGGCAAAGATGGAAGAATTAGATGCGTATTTTGATACTTTAAAACAAGAGATTGATCTTGTACGACAAGTTGGTTATGAGAATACAAGTATAATTGAAAAGAGTGAAATGTTTTTTAACTTATGTGATGTTGCGACAGGACTTGCAGAATCGTATTCTCAAAGGATTGCAACAAGACTTAAACAATTTGAAACTTTGACGGTTATTGATATTGTAATTCTCATCTTTATGATTTTATATGAGCTTATAAAGGCTTTGCGTTATGCCAAAGTGAATCGTGAGTTAAAGAACAAAGTTTATTTAGATGAAGCAACGGGTTTACCAAATAAAAATAAGTGTGAAGAGATTTTAACTTCAGAACCTGAACAAAATATGGCAATCTGTGTGTTTGATTTAAATAATCTTAGAATCATCAACAATCAACAAGGACACGAAAGAGGTGATTTATATATCAATTCGTTTGCGAAAAGTCTTCGTAAAGGTGTCGATGAAAATCAATTTGTAGGTCGCTGTGGCGGTGATGAATTCATTGCCTTCTTTAAAAATGTGACAAAGGAAGATGTAAAAAGAAATTTAGAAAATATCAAAAAAGAATGTGCTAAATGTTCAGAAATTCCATTAAGTTATGCGGCTGGTTTTGCATATTCAAATGATTTTTCAAAATTAACAATGCGTGAACTTTTTTGTCAGGCGGATAAAAGTATGTATATTGATAAAAAACAGGCAAAAATCAAAGAAGCAAAACAAAAACGAAATTTAATATTAAATGTGATTCAACAATTAAAAGAAAAAGGATTCAATTTTTCAGATTGCATTTATTGTGATGCGAAGACAGACACATATTTTACTTTGCGTGCAGGTCATTCTTTCTTTTTGGCTGAAGATGGAAATTATTCGGGAGCAATCGAGCAAATTTTAAATGAGTTGTTTAATGAAGATAAAAGAATGGATTATCGAAATGTTTTAAATGTGAATAGTTTGAATAAGTATGTCACAAAGGATAATCCTATATTTGAAATACCATATTATCATCAACTGAATAATGCAGAATTGAAAGGTAAAATCATGGTTGTCTATTTGGATAGCGATGAGTATGGTAATCTTCACCATTTTGTGCTGGGCTTTAAAATGTATAGTGATACGATTGAGATGGATGAAAAGAAACAATTGATGCGTTATTATGATCAGTTGAAACAATCCATCTTAGAGAATGCGAATTATATTGAAGCCTTAATGAATATGGCGCAATCTATTTTTTCTGTGAATTTAACACAGAATCAAATTGATGGTATTTATGATAAATATATGGTAGAGAATATAAAACCTGCTTTACCTTGTTCATATGAGGCATACTTTAAACAATGGAAATCCAATGTATTAGAAGATTGTTTGGGAAGTTTCGGGATTGTGGAATCTTGTCAAAATTTACTAGATCGCTATAAGGCTGGGGATAAACATGTTACTATTGAATATCAAATTAAAATGCCAGATGATCGAATAATCTGGGTTCAAGAAATGATTTTGATGAGTGAAGAAACAATATATGATTCAAATATTCAGGATGAGAGAAATATTGTTAGAGCTATTATATTATTTAGAAATACATCAAAATTTCATGAAAAAGAAGATAGAGAAAAGAAAAAGTTACAATTAGCATATCAAAAAGTAGATTTAGAAAGTAAAGCGAAAACGGATTTTATGAATCGTATGAGCCATGATATTCGTACGCCAATTAATGGTATTTTAGGCATGATGCAGATCATTCGTAAAAACTGGGGTGATATGGATAAGTTGAATGATTCTCTAAATAAGATGGAAGTTTTGACAAACCATTTAAATGAATTGGTTGAAGATATTTTAAATATGTCAAAGTTACAATCAGATCATATGGAAATTGTTAACCAGTCTTTTGATTTGAATCATTTGGTTGAAGAAATAAATGATTTGATTGATGCCCAAGTGTCAATTCAAAATATTACATATCACAAGCATATGGAGAATGTAGTCCATACGCATTTAATTGGGGATGCATTACAGCTTAGACGAATTCTCATTAACCTATTAACAAATGCGATTAAGTACAATAAGCCAAATGGCACGATTGATGCGTATGTCAGAGAAATATCGAGTGATGATTCAAAAGCTACATTTGAATTTGAAATCAAAGATACAGGAATTGGTATGAGTGAAGATTATATTGAAAATCACTTGTTTACACCTTTTTCACAAGCTAAACAAGATGCCAGAACAAGATATGAAGGAACTGGTTTAGGTATGTCGATTGTGAAGGGCTTAGTGGATAAGCTTGGTGGAAATATTGATGTTAAAAGTGAAGTGGGTGTAGGTACACAAATCAAGGTCGTTCTTACTTACCAATTGGATACTTCTACAAGCAATACACAAGATAATTCGACATTAGATTTACATGATAAAAGAATTCTTTTAGCTGAAGACAATGAAATCAATATGGAAGTGGCTGAATTTTATTTGAATGCGGTACACGCCAATGTAGTTAAGGCTTGGAATGGTTTAGAAGCTGTAGAAAAAGTTAAGGAAGAACCAAATACATACACTTTAATTTTAATGGATATTATGATGCCTAAAATGAATGGGGATGAAGCGGCTAAATGTATTCGTAAAATCAATCCATCTATTCCAATTGTTGCCATGAGTGCACAATCAGAATATACAATTGATCAAACAATTATGAATGATTCAATCTCAAAACCGCTAGATGAACAAAAACTGAATCATATATTAAGAAAATATGTGGCATAGATAAAGGCTTGACTTGAATCAAGTCTTTTCTAGTCTTATGCAACTGTCAATTGATAAATTGACAAGTCTAGTTGGTGGAATGCAACCGCAAATTTTAGTAAACTTTGGCTAAGGAGGAAGAACAATGATTCTAGCTGATAAAATAATTGAAGAAAGAAAAAAGAATGGGTGGACACAAGAAGATCTTGCACAAAAACTAGGCGTATCCAGACAATCGGTTTCAAAATGGGAAAGTGCTGGTGCTATTCCGGATTTAAAAAAGATCATTCAGCTGGCTGACTTATTTGGAGTGAGCACAGATTACTTATTAAAAGATGAAATCGAGAAAGAAAAAATAGATACATCATGTGATATAGATTGTGAATTACATCGTGTCACAATGGAAGAAGCAAATGCATATATGAATGAAAAGAAAAAAGCAGCACCTATGCTTGCGAATGCGACAACATTATGTATCTTAAGTCCAATTCCTTTGTTCCTAGTTTCAACATTCAATAATGGCTTAGCCATTGCAGTCGCGTGTACGATTTTATTAGGTATGGTTGCACTTGCAGTGTTTATATTTGTTAAAACAGGAATTAAATTGAGTCTTTTACAATATTTAGAACAAGAACCCTTTGAAACAGAATATGGTGTAACAGGACTTGTCAAAGAAAAGAATCAAAGCTATCAAGAACATTACTCCTTTTTGTTAGCTTGTGGTGTTGTTCTATGTATTTTATCTGTAATTCCGTTGATTATTGCAGGTTGCATGGAAGCATCTGATTATATATGTACATTATGTTTAGCTGTATTACTCATTTTGGTTTCCGTTGGTGTGAATATTCTGATTCGTGTTTCCACAATAAAAAGTAGCTATGATACATTGCTTCAAGAAGGTGACTTTACAAAAAAAGAAAAGCTCGCAAAGAAGAAAATGGAAACATTCACAGGTGTATATTGGTGTCTTGTGACGGCTATTTATCTTGGGTGGAGCTTATGGACAAAACAATGGGATGTAACCTATATGATTTGGCCTGTTGCTGCCGTCTTATATGCAGCATTATATGGGATTGTAAAAGTGATAATGAAAGTGGATTAAAAAAAGATTGTACGTTACTTGTACAATCTTTTTTAGTCCACTTTTAGTGTAAGATCTTGTTTAACTACATTTATTGTATATGTATATATCCTGGAATGTATTGTAACGTTCAAAAATACTTTAATTCATAGAACTTATAAAGTTTTTGAATAGGTTCACTAATGTTTAAAATGGGAATTCTTATCTATTTACTAATGAATAAGAATTCTTTTTTTAACTTTTTATATAAAATTAATTTTTTTTGCAACTTTTTTAATTTTTATTTCGTTAGTAGTAGTGAAAGGAGAAAAAGAGAGTAGAAATAAACAAAAAGAAAGGCGGTTTATATGATCAAGTTAAAGAAATTATTATTGATATATTTAACAGTAACATAGTTTATCAAAGTAAGTGCTGTTTAGGTAATGGTAATGAAACTTCTAAGTGAAATTGTATAGAAGAAAAACATTTTTTAAAAACGAAGTAAGCCAATAAAAAAATTTAATATATGGCTTCTATTGTAACTTCTATGCTATTTATTTGATTTTAAATTTTATTTTATACGAAAAGGAGGAAATTATTATGAGTATAAATAAATGTAGAATTGCAGGTATTGTAGCTGAAGAACCCAAAATTTGTAAGGATGAATTTTACAAAGAAGGTTTAGAAATTGTTTTGGATATTGATCGATATGATATCCATAAATTTGAACGAATTAAATGTGTGATTGTTGATAAAGAATTAATCGCAAAAGCACAAGATTCCATTGGTGTTGGTGATTATTTAATGGCAACAGGACGACTTGCTTGTTTTGAATACGTAAGAATGCAAGCTATGAAGTGTCCGCATTGTGGTGAAGAGAGTATGCGTCGTCGACGTGCAAAACGCACAGATATTATCCTAGATGATTTTGAGGTTTCACCTGGATCCTTATCTCCAGATTCAGTAGGAATAAATTCCGTTTCTATAAGTGGAGTTATTCCAAATCCCATTAAGTCAAATTTAAATCATACATGGTTCTCAGTAGCTAATAATCGTCCTAAAGTAGCACAAGAGATTTTAAAAGATTTGATTATAGAAAAGGTTAAATCAGGAACTGAGCGCTTGAATCTAATTTATGTGCATGGCTTTAATAGAATTGCAGAAATAATGAATAATTCTATACATGTAAAAGATCGAGTTATTGTATCTGGATATATAAGTGAACATCTTGAACGTTATAAAATTCCATTTCGATGTAAACATTGTGGTGAATATTCAGATCTGTATTTTGAATATCCAATTTATGTAGTTATCGCAAAAAATGTAACACAAGATGTGGGTTATATCCCAAGTTCAAATGAAAATTTTGTAAATCAATTGAATGAAGTTAGGAAAGTCGAGGTAAAATAGTATGAAAAAACTAACGAAAAAGTATTGATGAGTGTAATTGCAGGAATGACTGCTTTACAAGGTGTAAGTTCAACTATGATGAACATTAGTGCAACAACGAGTCATGTTGATTATGTTAAACAAGCAATGACAAAATCGGATGAATTAGAATCAAAACTACATGATTCTCAGAAAACTATGGAAGATAAAAAGATTGCTGTTGATTCAGCAAAAGGAGCTTCCAGCGTAGCTTCTAAACAGGTTGAAATCGTACAGGCTGCTTATGATGCTCGTGATGCATCTGTAAAGCAAAATTACCAAGCAACTTATGATGCAATTATGAATGAACTGCAACCTATTCTTAATGAAATCGAATCGTTAGAAACACAAATCAACGATTCTAAAAAAGAATTGGAAGAACAAACAACGTTGAATGAACTGGCTTCTGCTAATTTAGAACAGGCCCAAAAAGATTTGGATGCAAAGAAGACTGAATTGACAGAACTTCAAAACAAGCTTGCTTCTTTAGGAGATGTTGCAGATTTAACAACAGCGTTGGAAACTGCAAAATCCGAACAAGCAACAGCAAATGAAGCCTTGACTTCAGCACAGGAAAAAGCAGATACTGCTAACACTGAATTAACGAATGCAATCGCGGATGCAGAAGCGAAAAAGGTGGCTGTTGAAGAAGCTTCAGCTGCATACAATAATGCGGTGGCTGACGTTACTGCAAAAACAAATATCGTTGCTGAAAAACAAGCCATCGTTGATCAATTTGAAGATGAAAACGGTATTGAAAATGCAAGAGCAGAATTAGAAACTGCTCAAGCTGACTTAGCGGTAGCTCAAAATAATGTAACAGCGTTGTCAGAAGCAATGACACAGGCTCAAACAGCTTACGATGCAGCTGTTAACGTTCAACAGACTGCACAAACAAACTATGAATTAGCTACTGGAGAATTAGAAACAGCAAAAACAAACTTGGTAAATGCACAGGAATCGTTAAACAAAGCTCAAACTGACTATGATGCAAATCAAAAAGAAATTGAAGCTAAGAACAATGAAATCTCAGCTTTAAATGTACAGATTGCAAATGCTCAAAGTGAAGTTGATAAAGCTCAGGCTGATTACGACAAAGCTTTGAACGATTTCAACAGCACTTCCAGCCCTTTGGAACAGGCAAAGAAAAACCTTGCTGACTTTGAATCAAAGTACGCTACAGAGTTGAGTCGCTTAACGGCTGGAAGTAAAGGATACTTTGAATCACTTGGCTGTTATGATGCTCTAAAAGAGATTTTCAATGTGAACAACGATTTTCCAAGTCGAGGCGAACTGGCTTCTTATACACATATGGGACAGACTGGAGATGCAACAAGCCTTGAAAATATGCAGGCTAGTATTGCTTACTTAAAAGAATATGATAAACTTCGCAAACAGAACGGTTTGTCTACACCAAAAGTAAGCATGGCTGCTGTGGCCATCGCTCAAGTCAATGCAAACTATGCACAGGTAGAAGGCAATCACTCCGGCGTGTATGGATATTCTGAAAATCTTGCATGGGGATATGGAGAAGCCGGAACAGGTGCAAGTCCATTTAGAGGCTGGTACGACTACGAAAAGAAACAGTACGATACCGGAAATCACAAATTCTCTGAAGTGGGACACTATTTGAACATCGTGAATCCAGATGATGAAACGTCTGGCTTTGCATTGCAAAAGGTAAACGGTGTCTACGCTCAGGAATTTGGATATTTCGAAGAGAAAGATGTTGTGATGTCTGTAGATGAATTTGAAGCATCTTTCAACAATTACTACAACAATTTAAAATCTGTAGATGCTCAGCATAAAGCATTGAAAGATGCTGTAAATAATGCGAGTGGAACTACTACAAAAGATGACACGGCATTGAAAAATGCAGAAGCATTGTTAAAATCTAAAAAGAATGCTTTAACTGGATTACAAAACAAACTTACTCAGGTAAACAATGCAAAAGCAGCATTAGAAGCAAATGTAACAGTAACGAATAATGCTGTTACAGAAACTAAGAATGCTGTTCAAAACGCAGAGAACAAAGTCAATCAGAAAAAGGCAGATGTGACAAATGCTGAGCAAAAGTTATCTGAAGCTAAAACAGATGTGGATGCTAAAGAAACTGCAAAGGCTGAAGCTGAAAAGAAACTTGCAGATGCAAAAGCTAACGTGAATGGTATTATAGCTCGAATCGACACATTAAGTGACGATATTGCAAACTGGGATACAAATAAAGCAAAGGCTCGCAAAGAATTACAGGCTGCTCAAGAAAACTTGAAAACAGCTAACAACGTAGAAACTGAAGCTAAAAAAGCTTTTGAAAAAGCAAATGAAGATGTTGCAAATGCTGAAGCTGTTCGTGATGAAGCTCAAATCAAAGCAAATCAAGCTCACGAAGAACTTGAAAAAGCCACTACTGATTTCGAAGCTAAATCGGAAGCAACAGATAAAGCACAAAAGGCTGTAGATGACTACAACACAAATGCAGAAGATGTAAAAAAAGCTCAAGCTGATGTTAAAATTATCGGTGCTCAAATCGATACTTTAAAAGCTGTAAAAGAATCAACAAATGCAAAAATCTACTCTTTGAAAGAACAAATCAAAGCGTTGAACGAAACTTTAACTGAGAAAAAATCAGATGCATTACCATTTGAACAGTTTAAAACTGTATTGAATGATGTAATGAATCAAGGCTCTAGTGTTGATTTAAGCTTTGTAGAAGAAGAAAAGCTTCATACGTTATTAGCTCAATTGGCAAATACAGTTGATGAACGAAATGTAGCTCAAAAATCCTTAGAAGAAGCTAAAAACAACTATGTTGAAAAATACAACTTGTATTTAGATGCAAAAGAAGAATTGTTGAAGGCTGAATCTGATTACAGTGAAGCTGTTCGTCAATTGAATACATTCTTAGCTAAACAGAATACGCAAAAACCTTCTGCAAAAAAGGATGAAACCAAAACAAATCCTGTACAAACAACAGAAAAGACAAACTCTGTAAATACAGGAGTATCTACAAATGTAGAAGCTTCTATTGCAACTGCTGGATTAGCATTAGCTGGTATTGTTCTTGCTGAAACAAAGCGTCGTAAAAAGTAAATTAATAGCATAATCTAGTGATAAATTATTAAGATTCACTAGATTATGCAATATATGAAATTAGTTTATTCTATATGTAAAATATAACGTTTAATTTATAACTTTATGAATTTAAGTCTTTTTATTTAAACTGTTTGTTTTATAATAATTTTGTATGGGTTTATATGTGAAAAAAAGGGGAGGGTTATTATCAATGTCATTAAGTTAAGAAATGACGAACCATCCAGATACTATTGTCTGGATGGTATTTTTATTTGAAAGCACGACGAAAATTGTAGTATTGCTACTACA